>DASZFN010000493.1:0-7254 GCA_035939715.1 Gemmataceae bacterium
GCTTCTATCGCGACACGGTGCGCGACTGGGCGAAGGGGGCCGCCGGCCGGGACGCCGAGCTGCTCAAGGAGTTCAACGCCGCCAACGACGCCGTCGTGAAGTCCCTCACTGAGACCGTCGCCTGGATGAAGAAGGACTTGCTGCCGAAGTCGAACGGGAGGTACGCGTTGGGGGCCGAAACCTTCGCCAGGCAACTCCTCTACGAGGAGATGGTGGACATCCCTCTCGACAAGCTGCTGGCCATCGGCGAAGCCAACCTCAAACGCGACCAGGAAGCCTTCCACGCCGTCGCCGAGAAGATCGACGTCAAGAAGACTTCCGCCGAGGTAATGAGGTCGCTCTCCGACGACCACCCGACCGAGGCCGACCTGATCCCGTCGGCGCGGCGGACCATCGAAAAGGTTCGCAAATTCCTCGTGGACAAGAAGATTGTCACCATCCCGTCGGAGGTGCGGCCGACCGTCCTCGAGACGCCGCCCTACGCCCGCAACGGCAGCTTCGCCTCGATGGACACGCCCGGCGCCTACGAGACTAAGGCCACCGAGGCGTTCTACTACGTCACGCCGACAGAGAAGGACTGGTCCGCCAAGCAGAAGGACGAGCACGTGCGACTATTCAACGCCCCGGTCATGCAGATTATCACCATCCACGAGGCGTTCCCCGGCCACTACATCCAGTTCCTCTACGCGAAGCAGTACCCGACCAAGACGCGAAAGCTGACCAGCTGCGGCAGCAATGTCGAGGGTTGGGCACATTATTGCGAGCAGATGACGGTCGAGGAGGGCTATGGCGACGGTGACCCGAAGATCCGCCTGGCCCAGCTGTCTGAGGCGCTGCTCCGCGACTGCCGCTTCGTGGTCGGCATCAAGCTGCACACCCGGGGGATGACGGTGGAGGAGGGCGCCAAGGTCTTCGAGAAGGAAGGATACCAGGAGCCGTCCACGGCCTACGAGGAGGCCCGCCGCGGCGCCTATAACCCGACCTACCTCTACTACACGCTAGGCAAGTTGCAGATCTACAAGCTGCGCGAGGACTACCGCCAGGCGAAGGGTAAGGATTTCAAGCTGGAGACGTTCCACAACGAGTTCGTGCGGCAGGGCGGGATCCCGATCAGACTGATCCGCCGCATCCTGCTGTCCGGCGACAATGGCCCCACACTCTAAGCCGCAAGCCGTGAGGTTCATGCCGCGTGCTTAAGCTGAATGTCCGGAAGTAACGCATGCCGGGCCCTGACACGTCGATGGTCGGAAAGACCTGCCCGTGTTGCGCGACCTCGCCGTGCAAGCCGCGGTCGCGAGCCCTTCCCGTCGCGATAGCTGTGCAGCTCGCACTTGCCGATCCCCGCCCACATGCCGTCCTCCGGTACTCTGTGCCAGCTCCGGTCCGACGCACGTACACACCGACGCGCGAACGCGGGGATGAGGCGGGTGCGGCGAATTCCAGCTCGCGTAGATGGTGAGTCTTTGGGCATGGCGAGGGCCGCGCTATGCTCATCTGGCGTTTCCTTACGCGGGCTCCCTGGACTGGCCTGAACTGGCCTCTCATTGCTCGTATGGTTAGCTGAGGGTATAATTCTCGACAAATCGCATTGGCCATGATCCGGTGCAGGCTCAGTCGGGAGGCGGTCGTGACAAAACGGTTGTCTGTTTCGACTTTGGGTAGTGCATGCTGGGCCCTGTCACCGATCTGTCGTCTCACATTCGCCCAACTGATCGGCGTGATGGCCGCCGCTGCTGCGTTTGGACCAGCCAATGCGGCCGAGAGGGACAGCGCCGCGAGCTTTCGCAAGACGGTGGAGCCATTGCTCAGTCAATACTGCGGGGGCTGCCACAATAGCGAGTTGAAAAAAGGGGGCATCGCCTTTGACATCGACACCAGGCAGTTGCTCGGGGACAAGGAGCTCTGGCACAAGGCGCTCAAGATGCTGCGCGCCGGGATGATGCCGCCCAAGGGGAGAAGCCGTCCCTCGGCGGAAGAGACCGCCCAGATCGAGAAGTGGATCAAATATTCGGCCTTCGGGATCGACCCGCACAACCTCGACCCGGGCCGTGTCACCTTGCGCAGGCTGAATCGGACGGAGTATCGCAACACGATCCAGGAGCTGATGGGCGTTGATTTCAATGCCATCGGCGAGTTTCCGCCCGACGATACCGGCCATGGCTTCGACAACATCAGCGCCGTGCTGACTCTGTCGCCGCTCTTGCTGGAGAAGTACATCGCCGCTGCCAAGACCATCGTCGGTCAGGCGGTGCCGGTCCAGCCGTGGGTGCCCGCCGAGAAGCGAATCCCCGGCCAACGCTTCGCCCCGGCGAACACGGCCGGCTCCTCCCGCCTACGCGACGGCCCACTCAACCTGTCCTATTCCAAAGCTGCCACGGCAACTCACGAACTTCGGGCGGAACACCCCGGACGCTATCAATTGATTCTCGACCTGACGGCCAACGAGAACTTCGTGGACGGACAATTCGACTACAACAAATGCCGGCTGGTTTTCAAGTCAGACGACAAGACGCTTCTTTCCCAGGAATTCAGCAGACAGGGGGGCAAACCCTACCATTTCGAGTTCGACCAGGATTGGGCCGCGGGCAAGCATGCCTTGACGCTGGAGCTCCAGCCGCTCACTCCCAAAGAACGACAGGTGCGCTCGCTCGCGCTGCGGGTCCAGGCTGTCACCGTTCGGGGACCACTGAACAAGGAGCATTTTGTCCGCCCGGCGAATTACGATCGATTCTTCCCGGGCGGCGTTCCGGCGAGTGCGCAAGAGCAACGCGCCTATGCAGGTAAACTGTTAAGGGCGTTCGTTAGCCGCGCCTATCGCCGACCCGCTGATGACGAAACCGTGGATCGACTGGTCCGCCTAACAGAAGCGACGGCTGCTACCAAGCCAGGGCAGACGTTCGAAGCATGCCTGGCCCAGGCGATGACGCTTGTCCTTGCTTCCCCCCGGTTCCTCTTCCGGGAAGAGGGGACAGTGCCCCGTTCGACCGACGCCTACCCGCTCGTGGACGACTACGCCCTCGCCTCCCGGCTGTCGTACTTTCTGTGGTCGTCGATGCCGGACGAAGAGCTATTTCGTCTGGCAGGCGAGAACAGGCTTCGCCAGGAACTGTCCGTGCAGGTGGCGCGCATGCTTTCCGACAAGCGCTCCAGCGAGTTCGTGCGCAACTTCACGGGTCAGTGGCTGCAGGCCCGCAGCATCGACAGCGTCAACGTGAATGCGTTCGCCGTGCTGTCCAAGGAGCTACCGCCGGACCCGGCTGCGCGCAAGAGGCGCGAGCGTTTTCGAGAACTCAGCCGCAAAGCAGCGGAATCCCTAACCGCCGCGGAGAAGCAGGAGCTGGAGGCAGCCCGCACCGTCTTTTTCGCCGGCTTCCGCCGCTTCAGGCAGTTCGAGCTGAGCGGCGACCTACGGCGCGCCATGCGGCAAGAGACCGAAATGTCGTTCGACCATATCTTGCACCAGGACCGGAGCCTGCTGGAGCTCATCGAGAGCGATTACACGTTCTTGAACGAAAAACTTGCCAAACACTATGGGATCGACGGCGTCAGCGGACCGCAAATGGGTAAAGTGACTTTGCCGGCAAACAGTCCGCGCGGCGGCATCCTCACGCAGGGGACATTCCTGATCGTGACGTCGAATCCGGATCGCACCTCCCCGGTCAAACGCGGTCTTTACATTCTGGAAAACATAATCGGCATGCCGCCCCCGCCGCCGCCGCCAAACGTGCCTGCGCTGGAAGAGGCAGCGGCCGGCGTCAAGGGCAAGCCGCCCACGCTCAGGGAAACGCTCGAGCTGCACCGCAGCGCCGCCCTGTGCAGCTCGTGCCACAAGCGCATGGACCCTCTCGGCCTGGCCTTTGAGAACTTCAACGCTCTGGGCCTCTGGCGAGACAAGGAGCTGAACCAGCCGATCGAGCCGGCGGGCGAATTGCTCACGGGCCAGTCGTTCCAGGACGTGCGCGGATTGAAACACCTTCTGGCAACGGACCGGCGGCTGGACTTCTACCGCTGCGTGACCGAGAAAATGCTCATCTACGCCTTGGGACGCGGGTTGGAGTTTACCGATATAGAGACAGTGGACGACATTGTTGCTAAACTGGAAGCCGCGAAGGGCCGGCCATCGGTGCTGATCAAGGGCATCATTGAGTCGCCGGCTTTCCAGCGCCGCGGCAGGACCAGGGAGGCGGCAGTGTCTGCGCTGAGATCGACCGGATAAGTAACAAAACGGGAGAGCCCTCATGCGAGCCGAAATTCTTTCTAGGGTCGGGGTGGGCGTTAGCCGTCGGGCCTTTCTACGCGGGGTTGGGGCGTGTGTCGCTCTGCCGTTATTCGAGTCGCTGCGCCCGACCGGGCTCTTCGCCGCTGAGCTGCCACCCGGGAATCTGGCTTGCACGCAAACGGGGGCGCCTTTGCGCACGGCGTTTCTGTACTTTCCGAACGGCGCCATTCCCGCCGCCTGGTGGCCGACGGGCGCAGGGGCGGAGTTTCAGTGGAGTCGAACGCTCAAGCCTCTGGAGAAGCAAAAAGGGCATGTGCAGATTCTCGCTGGTCTCGACGACAAGCCGGCCGAGCCAGGTGCCGACGGCGCCGGCGACCACGCGCGCGGCAACGGCACGTTTCTGACAGGCGTGCGTCTCAAAAAGAGCGCCACGGACATCCGCGCCGGCGTGTCCATCGACCAGGTGCTGGCCAAGGAGTGTGGGCATCTGACGCGCTTTCCGTCGTTGGAACTTACCTGCGACGCGGCGCCCAGGACCGGCGGCTGCGACTCCGGCTATTCCTGTGCCTACCAGTTCAATCTCTCCTGGAGTTCGGCCACCACGCCCAAGTCCGCCGAGTCTAATCCACGGCGGGTGTTCGAGCGGCTGTTCGGCGACGGCAAACCTGGCGAGCGCGCGGCAAATCTGCGGCGCCGGCTCAAGGAAGACCAATCCGTGCTCGATTTCGTCATGGACGACGCCCGCACCATGCAGAAACGGCTCAATCTCCCCGATCGGCAGAAGCTCGATCAATACCTGACGGGAGTGCGCGAGATCGAAACCCAGATCCAGAAGGCGGAACACTTCGGCAAGACGCCCGACCCGGGCATCGAAACTCCAGCCGGGGTTCCCGCCGATTACGCCGCGCACATGCAGCTCATGTTCGACATGCTGGTGCTGGCTTTCCAGACGGATTCCACGCGCATCGCCACGCTCTTGCTGGCCCACGACGGTAGCAACCGATCGTTCGACCAGATTGGCATCAGCGAAGGCCATCACGACCTGACCCACCACCAGAACCGCAAGGACCGCATCGACAAGGTGGCCGATATTGACCTGTGGTATGTCCAGCAGTTTGCCCGGTTTCTCGACAAGCTGAACCAGGTCAAGGACGCGGACGGCAAGACCCTGCTGCACAATTCCATAATTGTATACGGTAGCGGCAACGCGGACGGCAACCGGCATACTCACGCCAACCTGCCTATCCTGCTCGCCGGCGCCGGCGGCGGCGCCCTTAACTCGGGACGCTATGTGAACCATGGCGCAAAGCCCCTGACGAGCCTCTACGTCAGCCTGGCCCACCTGTTTGGCGTATCCAAGCTGGAACAGTTTGGCGACTCAGGCGGTCCGCTTGCGAACCTTTGATCCCGAGAGAGCGACAGGACTCTTGAATTAGGAATCCCTGCCCTTTACTCCCCATTTCTTCTCACGGGAGCCATCCATGCAACGTGGGAGCCTTGCCCTGATCGTTTTTGCCTTCGGATTGTCCGTCTGCGCTCGCGCGGATGAGCCGTCAATCGTGCCGCTGTGGGAAAAAGGCGCGCCTGGCTTCGAGGAACGAAAGGATGAGCAGGAAAAACGCAACGTCCAGAAGAGCGGCGAGTACAACGTCACCAATGTACACAACCCCTACGTGACGGTCTTCCTACCGTCCAGGGAAAAAGCGACGGGCGCCGCCGTGATCATTGCTCCTGGGGGCGGGCATCGGGAACTCTGGGTGTTGCACGAAGGCGAGAATGAAGCGAGGTGGCTGAGCGAGCACGGGGTGGCAGCGTTTGTCCTCCGCTACCGGCTGGCAAGGGAGAAAGGCTCGAAGTACAAGATGGCCGAGCAGGCGCTGCAAGATGGCCAGCGCGCGGTGCGCCTGGTCCGCAGCCGGGCGAAAGATTGGGGTATCAACCCTTCGAGAGTAGGCATGATGGGCTTCTCCGCCGGCGGGGAGGTAGTCGCGCTGGTATGCCGGAATCCGGACAAAGGCAAGGAGGAGGCTCCCGACCCGATCGATCGCGAAAGCTGTCGTCCGGATTTCCAGGCCCTGGTGTATTCCGGCCCGCAGGGAATCGTGCGGCAGACGATTACCAAAGAGACTCCGCCGACTTTCATTGTCGTAGGCGACGAGGACAACGCAGCCGTATGGTTGGTAGCGCATTACCAGGCGTTAAAGAAGGCCGGCGTGTCCGCGGAGCTGCATGTCTATGCCAAGACTCCCCACGCCTTCGGTTATCGGCCGAACAGGACCAGCCGCCCCGTGGATACCTGGCTGCAGCGGTTTTACGAGTTCCTGGGTGCCGAAGGGATGTTGAAGAAGGAGTGAGAAGCCACTCGCCGAGGTGAGGCTGGTTCACCGCAACCCACCAAATGGTCTTTTCGGTACACCTCGGCGTCCATCGCGCTCGCTCCCTATGTTGGGCCGCCGGTCGGCTATCTTGGAATGCTCATTTCGCGGGCGAGGCCCGGCACTTGCGGCGGACGTGAGAATTGTACCTGTCGGCACCTGGCGATCAACCAAGGACCTCTTCTCAGGGGTGTTCGCAAACGCAACCGGGCAAACGCCTGGCGTCTGGCCACGGCAGGTTCACCCCCTTGAAACTGCTGAAAAGAAGACACTTCCTGTCCAGATTAGCTTGATGTCATTCCGCACGCGAGGTAACTGTGCTGTCGTTGCGTCGCATCGTTGCGGCGCCAGCATCGATTACCCGCATAGGAGACATGACATGTCCGCAAAGAACAAGGGCGCCAAAGGCGCGAAGGCGAAGCAGCGTGCAGAGAAGGCGAAGCCCGCCGCCGCCACGAAGCTCATTCAGGAGCTAGCGGCAATGAAGTTCCCGGCAAGAATGGTTGCCAAGCTGGAGGCCCTCGCCGAGGCCGACCAGGACACGGTTCTAAACTACGTCAATTCGGGCATGAAGATTAACGACGCCTACCAGCGGACTATCGCCGGGAAGCCCGAGCAGCAACATCCGGAGCCAGAGGCCGCTACCTCGGCTTCTGAAGT
>DASZFN010000494.1:0-1635 GCA_035939715.1 Gemmataceae bacterium
CAGCGGCGTCTCGTTCAGTATGGCCATCAGCGAATCACGGCGGGTGGAAATCTGCGCGAGGAGCGCCTTGGCCTCCTCGTTATGCGCGCAGAAGCCGCGATAGCGCCGCACTTTCACATTGGCGACACGGATCCCGTCCGGCGGCACGGCATAGGGCGCGTCGACCAGGCCGGCATAGTCAAAGTCATAAGGCACGGGGATCAGGCCCGTCGATGCGCCGGTCACGCCCTCGGCACCCATCAGCCGGGCGTTGTGGCAGCAATCCGCGCCGGCCGGACCGGCCGTCATGGCCCAATCCAGGTTACTGATCATGTACTCAAACACTGCATAGCGTGCCGCGGCGGCCGCATCCAGTTGCGAGGCGGATATTCTTCTGACACCCCTGAGCCGTTCCTGCCCGTTGCGCTTCGCCACGTCATTCACATCCTCGATAAAAAAGCCGGGCCGTGTGATGAGGGCTCGGCCGTCCTTATAGGTATAGTCAATCTTGGCAAGTCGGACGTTGAAGCTGTCCGGGGTCAGGGCGCGGTATAGCCGGTAGGCCGTATATTCCAGCAGCAGATATTGCTGGTAATCACGCTGGCAATGGGTCACGAGCTTGAGCCGCTTCTGTCCCTTGAAGATGGAATCCGCTCCGGGTTTTTGCGGGAACTCCACGCGCAGGGGCGGAAAGGCACATATTTCTTTCCTGCGCCGCGTGATGCCGCGCACCGATAAGGTCACGGGCAGGGTTTCTGGCGCCGCGCCGCCAACCTTCAGCACGCCCGGGACCGGCTTGGCGCCGATGTCGCGCGAAATCGTGTCGAGGGGTCCCGAGAGGGTCAGACTCAACACATCGTCGCTGGCAAACAGCGGTTTGGGGCCGTCGGCAGCGCGGACGGGACTTGCCCAGGACAGGATGGAAAACGTCGCGGCAGCGAAGGCCATTTTCAAAACCCAGCACATCACGGCGCTCCCTGTTTTGAGGGTTGGTGAGATCGTGCGACGGCATGCGGGACGGGCGTCCCATCGACTATGTCCAGATAAGAGACCGTACCGCCGTAAACGGCCGATATTCCAGTATCAATGCAAATCAGCTTTCCGTCATGGAAGAGGGCTATTCCCGACAGGATGGGCGTGTGACCGACCACGATGCGCCTCGCCCCATAAGCAGACAGCAGGGCATCCAGCTGATCTTCGCCGGCCGGCTGAATCTGGGCTGGCGTCGCCGCCGCGAGCGTCTCGCCGTTGCTGGACGCCAGCGGCTGCGCCAGCCCCCGGTACCAGAGCGGCCCCTGGTCGTCATTGATGATCGCTGTAGGATCGGTGTTTCGCGCCGTCAGCGCGGCTGCGGCGCGGACATTGATCTCCGCCACGCTCACACTGGCATAAGCCGGACTGATGCCGCCATGCACGAACAGCGTGCCGTCCAGCAGGACGACAACAGGATTTTTCACGACCCAACGACCGATCTCGCCGTGGTCGCTCCAGGCGATCTGGTGCTCGATGCGCCCTAGTGGGAAGGCTTCGAACCAGGCCTTCTTGATCGCGTCGCCGCTCATCTGCGGGTCTTTTTGGCGATAAGCCATTTCGATAGCAGTCTTGTTGGAATTGTAGACATTCTCGCGCCGCAAGGCCGACCGGCGGTCGGCATAG
>DASZFN010000495.1:0-7404 GCA_035939715.1 Gemmataceae bacterium
ATTCGCACGCGAATGACGAATGACGAATGACTAATGAATGACCAATGATTGGGCCAATCGCCTTCAAAACAAGGTACAGCCTATGCCACTGTTCGGCATTTCAAAGATAAGGCATAAGGCAAGCCCGGCGGAATCTGTGCGGCTTCGTTATTCTCCCCTGTTTTACATCATATCGTGCGTGCCCCGAGAGCCAACGGTAGATCCAGAAGCCAACTCACCGCTCCACCAAAGCGTCTGCCCTGCGTAAACCATCCGCTGCCAATGACTTTCACCCTGCGCCTTGCCTGGGCCATAGAATTTCGGCGGTGGATTAGCCAGGGGCGCAAATGCAATCTATACTTGAGCAGACAACCGTTCCCCTACGGTCCAAACAACATCTCCCCCCCTCCTAATTCCGCAAGGTGTTTTCGTGAACCCAGAGAAGTTAGCCGCTCACCTGCAAGTCGATCGCTACGGTGACTTCTGGCTCACCGAGGCCGTCCGCCCGTCTCTTGATTTGCAGGTCGTTCCCCGTGAAGGCTTTCGCGTCGGCACCTACCGCGACGTCCAGGCCAAGCTTGAAGTTCCCGTGCTGGTCGCTGCGGTCTCCCGCGAACGCCTGTTTGATGTCTTCCTCGACCTGCTTGATCCGCTCGGCGAGGTCGTGGACGTCGTCGTCGAGACCAGCCATAACAGCGAGGGCGGCGCCCACCAGGATTTGCATCGCGAACAAATCGATCTTCCTGTATTCAAGAGCTATTGCTGCGATTACGAAGACTTGCTGCTCAACGACGGCTGCACCGGCGTGGCGGTGATCGGTACCGGTGGACCGATGGAAGTACAGTTTGACGAGCACAAACTGCTGGTCGTCTACGCGCAGGATTTGGAGCCGTTTGAGCGCGTCCTGCTGGACGCCGGCATCCCCCAGGATGAACAGATCAAGTTCATCACCGAGGGCGAACACCTGCACAGCACCGAGCCGCAGCACGCCGAGGTCTTCGAGCAATTCTGCCTGCGCCTGGGCGTCGAGGAAGTCGCCGAGCACGTCAACTGGTGACTTCCCAGAGCCGGCTCAGGTCATGCCCTGGATTTCCACCGGTCTGAGCTTGCGGCACTTGGGGCAAAAGTAGCCGGCGCGGGTAACCCCATTGCGGATCGGCAGTCTGCTGCGGCCGGTTTCCTCATGACCGCACTGGCTACATTTCTTGCGAAAATAAACCGTGGTTCCGTCCTGACTCACGATTACCGCGCCGCGCACCGCCGTCGCTCTGCCTTGCCGGGGCGGCGGCTGTTGAACGGGAGCTTTCGGCGCTGGCGCGGCCTGCTGCTCTTCGGGAGCATCGATGTTGTCCGGCGCCTGGGCCGGCTGCTTCGCGTGCTCTTTTTCTTGAGGATCTGGGGAAGGCGATAGCGCCGAAGCCTCGGGTGCTCCCTCTGCTGCCGCGGTGCGCTCCGTGGCGATGGTTTCCGCCGCCGCCTGCGGTTCCCTGACAGACTCGTGAGCAGCCACCGTTTCGGTAGCAGGCGGATGGTCGATCGCTGAAGCAGCGGCGGCAAGGTTAGAGACGCCCGCCGCCGCATCCTCGGCAAAGAGATGTTTCACGCGATGCGCCGGGACTCCCCGCGCCATCCCCTCTTTCCAAACCGTATCGCCCGGCTGGATCTTGCCGGCGGCCGCCAGCGCCTGCAGCTCTTCCCCGGAAAACGGCCCCTGACGGGTATCGCCCGTCGCGTAGTACCATTGCACGTTCATGTCAGACTCTCTTTCTAGCGCGGGTTTTTCAGTCGCTCCCGCACCAGTTCGCCGAGGTATTTGACCGGCAAGGTTCCATGGTCGAGCACCGCTTCATGGTAACGACCCAGATCAAAGCGCTCGCCCTGTTCGCGCTCGATTTGCTGGCGCAGCCGGTAAAACGCCGTCCGGCCGACAAAATACGTGGATAGCTGACAGGAGCTTTGCTTGGCGCGAATGATCTTGAGCAACGCCTCGCCTTCCGTCTGGAAAGCTCCTTCGGTCAGCAGCTTCAGAGCTTCCGCATCGGTCATCTCTCCGCAGTGCATTTTGTGGTCGAGGATCGCGTTGACCACGGCCCGCAGGTAGAACTTTAACTGATTGAGCCGCAGGGCCAGGTCGCCCTGGCCGTAGCCCTGGTCAAGCATCATCTGCTCCGTGTACACCGCCCAGCCTTCCGCAAATACGCCGGACGACAGCACGCGGCGAATCAAAGACGGGTGCCGGTTTGAATACTCAAGCTGCACGTAATGGCCGGGATAACCTTCATGGATGGTGAGGACGTGCATCATGTGCCGGTTGTATTCCTGCAGGTAAGTCGCCACGCGCCGTGTGTCCCAATCCCGGGGCGGCGGGCTGATCGCGTACAAGCTGGCGGCCTGGGCGTCGAGCGGCGGCGCCGGGTTCAAATAGGCGACCGTATTACCCCGCTGAAACTCCGGCATTTCCACGACCTGGCAGTGGTCCGGCTCGGGAAGGCGCAGGATGTCTTTCTCCTTGATGAAGGCCTTGATTCGCGCCACGATGTCCCGGCCGTCGCGCACCAGCTCCTCGACGCGGCCGTGCTCCTGGTTGGCCTTGTCCAGCACTTGCTGTACAGTGGCGCGGCGGCCCTCCGCATCGTCCGGCGGCAGCGGCTTGCCGGGAAAGCACTGCCCCCAGAGCTGGCGGGCAATCACATACATGTCGCGCTGCACGCGACTCGCCTCGGCCTCCGCCTCGCGCAGGACTTCTTCTGCCGACAGCCCGGCGTCCAGCTCCAGATCCAGCTTGCGCACGAAGCGTTCCTTTCCCAGCCGCCAATCGCCCTTGGCCCGCGGCAGCAAATCCTTTTCGAGAAAATCCTGATATTCTTTCAAGCAAGTCACCACCGGCCTGGCCGCAGGTCCCAGTTCGCTGAGTTGCGGCGTCTCGCCCGCGACTTCAAAGATGCCGTGCTCATAGAAGGCGATCGCGCCGCGGTTCTGGCGAATGGCCGTCTCCACGAAAACCTGCGGCGGATTGCGCAGATTCGCCCTGGCGGCGGCAACCACGCGGGGAATGTAGGCCATGCGCGCCACGCAGTTCTTGACGTTCACCGCACGGGGCAGCGATGACTGCGTGAGCGGCAGAAATATGCTGTCGCTGATGTAATCGTTGTAGATGCGCGGGTCGTCTTCAAACGGCTGCGTATGCTCGGCAAGCCAGAGCGCCGCGGTCAGGTGATGCTTGAAGATGTCGTAATCAATCTGGTTGGCTCGGGATAGCTTCGGGTAATCAAATTGCTGCTCCAGGTCGTGGAGGGTTCTGCGGGTGCGTTCCGTCCACGCCTTTCTTGCCTCCCGCGACAGATCGTCCAGCAAATGATCGTTTCGATGATCGCCCAGGCGCGTCCCTTCCAGCGGCCGCTGGCGGAAGTGCACGTCCAGGTACTGTTGAAAGAACTTCGTCAACGCCGGGTCAGGAAGATCGGCGCCGCGCTCGGAAGACATTGCCATCCCCGCCCCCAGCAACACGGCCGACATTATCGTCAACCACTTCATTTAGATGCTCCCGGCGTATCTTGTCACTTTAACGGTGAGATTACGGCATGCAAACGAATTCCTGAAGATTGAGAGGCGCGCTTATTAGAGTTGAAAATCGTGCCAGCGCCCTTCCGGTTCGCGGACTTGATTAGGCTTGAATCTGGCCTTGTAAAGCATGGAAGGGCAATCGGCGACGTAGTAACCGAGGTAGACGTGCGGAACCCGGCTCCGCACCGCCCGGTCGATAATGGACAGCACATTCCAGGTTCCGAGCGAGCGGCTGCGCTCGGCGGGGTCGTAGAAGAAATAGATGGCCGACAGGCCGCCCGGCAACACGTCCACGTAACCGACGCCCACGAGCTTCGTGCCCAGATAGTAGCACCATTCTTCCGTGGGAAACGGATTATCGACAAAAGAACTGGCGTATTCCCAGGCGTCCTTGGCCGGGTGGGCGGGCCAGCCCTTGGCTTCCGTTTGAAAAGCGTGATAGCGATCGTAGAGTGCCAGCTTGGCGCGGCTCACTTCCGGCGCGCCGATGCGTAGCTCGACGGCGTCCTCATTCAGCTGCCGAACGCGGCGCTGGCTGCGGTCGGCATGGAAGCGGTCCGCCACGACGCGCAGCGGCAGGCAAGCGCTGCAGCGCCGGCAGCGCGGCCGGAACAGCACGTTGCCAAAACGCCGCCAGCCTTCGACCATGCGTTGCATGTACTCGGCCGGGGTGATGGCAGCCATGTGCTCGTACTGCAACTGCCAGAGCTGGTCGGGCAAATAGCCGCAGCGGCTCGGGGACGCAACATAGCTCAGTAAAGATTGCATGCTGATTCTTGATTGTACCGCCGCCGCCGGAGCGGACAATCGCGCGCGGTTACTGGATTTGATACTTACGTGCCGCCCGCCGGATCAGCCAGTCGCTGACGCCGCTGGGCAGCCATTTGAGCAGCCGCACCTGGTTGGTGGTACTCGCGGGAAAGGCGTAGTAGGCGCGGCGGCGGCGAACGGCGATGACAATACGATCGGCGGCAAAAGCCGCGTCCATCATTTGGTCCTGCGGGACCGGCACCATTCCGGCCAGGGGTGTCCGGATCCAGCCAGGGCAGATAATGGTCACGTTGATGCCGTGCGGCTTCAACTCAACGCGCATGCCCTCCATCAAGGCGTTTACCGCCGACTTGCTGGCGCAATAGCCGAGCATGTGCGGCAGCCCTCGGTAAGACGCGAGACTGGAGATACCGACAATTTGCCCGCGCTTGCGCTCGAGCATCTCCGGCAAAACTGCCTCCACCGTGTTGGCGACGCCCAGCAGATTCACGCGAATTTGTGCTTCGAAATCCGCTGCGGAAAACGGGACGGCTGGATTCTCAAGGCCGATACCGGCGTTGGGGACCACGATGTCGACGGGGCCAAGCTTCTCGCGCAGTTGCATCACCGCCTTGCCGAGTGCCTCTCGGTCGGTCACGTCACCGACTGCCGAGGCAAAGCGCGAGCCGGGCAATTCCGCGGCCAAGTCAGTCAGGGAATCAACCTTGATGTCCAGGGCGGCGATGGCGGCGCCGTCCCTGGCAAAGCGCAAAGCAAGCTGCCTTCCCAATCCGCTGCCCGCCCCGGTAATGAGCACCACTTGATTGCTGAATGCGATCATGGCAATTCTCCGTGAGTGCTTGATCAGTGATGAGTTTACGGCTTTCTCGCCGTTCTGTTAAGCTGCGCATCCGCTCCGGACTGGCGATATGGCCGTGATTTGGCATAATGAGCGGTGCCTCGATCCGAGCTTCGAATCCTCGCACGAAGGAAGACCAGGATGATGAACGCCAATCTGAGAGAAACCATAACCCGTCTGCTGCCGCGCGTGCGCATGCCTGGCCAGTACATGGGCGGGGAATTGAACAGTATTGTCAAGGACCATCGCCAGGTTCGCGGCAAGCTGTGTCTCACCTTTCCCGATACGTATTCGCTGGGCATGAGCCACCACGGCTTGCAGGTGCTTTACAGTCTCATGAACAGCGATCCGCAGTGGGCCTGCGAGCGCGCCTTCGCCCCTTGGAGCGACTTCGAGGCGCTGCTGCGTCAGAGGCGGTTGCCGCTCTACAGCCTCGAGACCTTCACTCCGCTGCGCCAATTCGACCTGCTTGGTTTCAGTCTGCAGTACGAAGTTTGCTACACGAACATTCTCACCATGCTCGACCTGGGCGGGATTCCGCTGCATGGCAAGGACCGCACGCTCGACGATCCGCTCGTCATAGCCGGTGGTCCGGGAGCACAGAACCCGGAGGTGCTGGCACCTTTCATTGACATCTTCGTCATTGGCGACGGCGAGGAAAGCTTGCCCTGGATCATGGAGCAGTGGATCAACCTCAAGGAGAAAGGCGGCCGCTCGCGGGCCGACATGATCGCGGCCATTGCCAGCAGCTCTCCCTGGGCATATGCGCCGATGTTCTATGAGCCGGAGTATCATGCAGACGGCACGATTGCGGCGGTGAATCGCACGCGCAGCGACGTGCCCCGCGAGGTCATGGCCTGTACCATCAATCAGGACTTTGACGCCATTCCACTGCCCACCAGCCCCGTGGTGCCGTTCGTCGAAACCACGCACGACCGCATCGCCATCGAGATCATGCGCGGCTGTCCCTGGCAGTGCCGCTTCTGCCAATCCACCGTGATCAAACGGCCGCTGCGCGTCCGCTCTGTGGAAACGATCGTGCAGGCGGCTTTGCAGAGTTATCGTAACACCGGCTACAACGAGATCAGCCTGCTCAGCCTCAGTACCAGCGACTATCCCGACTTCGAGCAACTGGTCAAACGCATGCACGAGGTGTTCACGCCGCTCGGCGTCAATATTTCGCTGCCGAGCCTGCGCATCAACCATCAGCTCCGCACGCTGCCCAAGCTGGTGCAGGGCGTCCGCCGTGGCGGCCTGACGCTGGCGCCGGAGGTAGCGCGCGACGACATGCGCGAACAGATCCGCAAGAAGATCAAGAATGACGACCTCTACGAAGGCTGTCGCGAGGCCTTCAAGAACGGCTGGCGGCGCGTGAAGCTGTATTTCATGTGCGGCTTGCCCGGCGAGCGCGTCGTGGACCTGGACGGCATCGTGGACATGGCGGAGGAAATTGCCACGATCGGCAAGGAAACCATCGGCCGCTACGTCGACGTGACGGCCTCGGTGTCCAATTTCGTGCCCAAGCCGCACACGCCATACCAATGGAACGGCATGCAGACGCGGGAATACTTGCGCTGGGCCGGCCAGTATCTGCGCAGCCGTTGCCGCATCCGCTCCGTCCGCGTTACCCAGCACGACATCGAATGCAGTCTGCTGGAAGGCGTGCTGACGCGCGGCGACCGCCGCATTGCACCGGCGCTCGAAGAAGCCTGGCGGCGTGGCTGCCGGCTGGACGGCTGGAAAGAGTGTTTTAGACCGGCCGTTTGGTGGCAAACCTTCGCGGACCTCGGCATCGACACCTCATGGTACTCCCAACGCACACGGCCGGTGACCGAGCTGCTGCCGTGGGATCATGTGAACGTCAAGAAGGGCCGCGAGTACTTGGAAAAGGAACAGGAACGCAGCGTGGTGCAGTTGCAGGTAATGGCGAATGCAACCTAACGTCGATGCAGCGCCGCTGGAGGAATACATGATGATGACAAGCGTAAAAGGCATATATCGCAACGGTAAGATCGAATTGCTGGAGTCTCCGCCGCGACTGGCAGAGTCCAAAGTCATCGTGACGTTCTTGCCGGACAGCGATGCTGAAGCGCCGAAATTCACACCTGAGGAGCTTGCAGAATTACGCGGCAAGTTTGCGGCCTGGGAAGACGATTGGAATGCCCCAGGCATGGAAGCTTATGATCAAATGTAAGCGCGGCGACATCGTACTGGTGTGGTTTCCGCACAGCGACCAGGCTACTTACAAGAAG
>DASZFN010000496.1:0-3761 GCA_035939715.1 Gemmataceae bacterium
CAAACCGACGTTCGGGTCATTGCCGCCACGAACAAGAAGCTGGAGGAACTCCTGGCCGTCGGACGGTTGCGGCAGGATTTGTACTACCGGCTCAAAGTCTATACCATCCACTTGCCGCCGCTCCGCGAACGCCAGGACGACCTGCCACTCCTGGTCGATCATTTCCTGAGATTGCTGAACCGTGATTTGGGCAAGAGCGTGACTTCAGTGTCGCCGGAAGCCATGCGCGCGCTGGAGAAGCATGAATGGCCGGGAAACGTTCGCGAATTGCAAAGCGCGCTCAAATATGCCCTGGTCCAGACCGCCGGCGACGTGCTTACTCCGGACGCCCTTCCGGAGATGATTCAGAAAGTTCCGGCCCGTACCCCCCCGCCGGTCGCCGAGCAAGCAGCACTCGATGTCGGGCAGTTGGTAAGCCGGCTGCTGCGCGACGGCGAGCCCGACATCTACCGCAAAGTTTGTCTCGCGGTCGATCGCGCGGTGATGGAAGCCGTGCTCCGCTATGCCAAGGGGAACCAGGTGCAGGCGAGCGAGTTGCTCGGCATTTCGCGGACAACGCTACGCGGCAAGTTGCGCGTCATGGGCATGGCGATCGAGAAGCAACTGTTATCAGATTCTGATCAGGATGATTAGAAACTGTACAGGGTGGTCAGTTGTCGCCCACGCAGGCTCTTTTTCTTTAGCAAATCTTCATGTTTTCCGGAAATTGATTGAGCGGCATTTCCACACAGCCGATACCATCATTATCTTCGCTTCGTCTGACTTGTAAGTTTGGCCGACTGGGGCAATGCGCGAGTGATGGCAAATCTCGGAAGACTGTCCTTCACGCAAGAGGTCCGGTCCTATGTCACGACGACTGCTCGCCCTCGCCGGATTGTTGCTCCTGAGCGGGTGCCTGTATGACGCCAGGCAACGGGCCGATGAGGTCGTCTGTGGCTTGGCCTCCCAGCCGGTCGACCTGGCACCGGCGATGCCGCCGGCAACAAAACCGGACACCGGGGCTGCCTCACCCGGTTCCGAGAAGAAGACCGCGGCTCCTCAGTTCCCGGCGCTGGATGTACAGACCACGGCTCTGTTCCAGGCCGCCCAGCAGCCCCCCGGGGCCAAGCCGCGGCTCGAACCGCCAATTCCGCCCGAAGTCCCTGGGTCGGAAACGCCTCTCCTCAAGCTGCCCAGGGACCCAGCGGCTAAGGCGCGCGAGCGCGATCGGATCTATCCAGAGTTGCCGCCTCTGCCTGCCGAGCCGGTAGCCCAGCCTGGACCCGACGGCCAACCTTACACACTTGCTGCCTTGCAGCAACTGGCGGCCGCCAACAGCCCGCAACTGCGCCAGGCTGCTGCCGACGTCGAGACGGCGCGCGGCAACTTCATCCAGGCACGTGCCTATCCCAACCCAACGGTGGGCTGGAACGTGCAGCCGTCCAACGACGGCAGCACGGCAGGCGTTCAGGGGCCGTTCATCGACCAGACGATCAAGTTCGGTGGCAAGTTAAAACTGGCATCGGCCGCGGCCGAAATGGACCTGCGCAACGCCGAGCTGGCGCTGCGCCGGGCGCGGAGCGACCTGGCGACTCAAGTGCGAAATGCCTACTATGCCGTACTGGTCGCGAGAGAAAGCGTACGCGTGAGTAAGGCATTGGCCCATTTTACGGATCAAGTCTACCGCCTCCAGGTCGTCGGCCAGTTAGGTTTTACCAGCGCCGACTACGAACCAGCGGCCCTGCGAGCCCAGGCGTACACGACCCGCTTGGCGTACAGGCAAGCCATTCAAGCCTATATATATTCCTGGAAGCAACTGGTCGCTGCCGTCGGCCTGCGCCAGTTGCCGCTGACCGAAGTGGCGGGACGCATCGATGCCTTGATTCCCTACTTCGACTACGACACCGTGCGGGCCTATGCGTTAGGCAACCATACGGATGTGCTGACCGCCCGCAACGGGCTTGATAAGGCGCGCTACAACCTGAAGCTCGCGCAAATCACCCCGTATCCGGACGTGGATTTCAATGTGTCGTTTTTGAAAGAGTATGCGCTCGCGCCCAGGCAGTTCGTGCATACCGCGACGATTGGCTTCCCGCTTCCCGTCTGGGACCAGAACAGGGGCGCTATCACGGCTGCGGAGGGAATGCTGGTCCGTGCCACCGAGGAGCCGCACCGCGTGGAAGAGAATTTGAGCACCATGCTGGCCACGGCTTACATGGCTTACAAGCAAAACCTGGACGCCCTGGAGTACTACCGCCGTTTCATTTTGCCCGACCAGGTGCGTTACTACCGCGGCGTCTTCGATCGCCGCCAGATCGATGCCAACGCAGCGTTCGGCGACTTCGTGACCGCGCAGCAGACGCTGGCCGCCAATGTGTCGACTTATCTTGGCATTCTGGGCTCGCTCTGGTCGTCCGTGGTAAGCGTGGCGGACCTGCTACAAACCAACGACCTGTTCCAGCTCGCGACACCCAGGGAACTTCCACCGCTGCCCGATCTGGATCAGTTGCCGGCCTGGCCTTGCTGTCATGAGTGCCCGCCGGCCGGAGTCAGCCAAAAGACAACCGGTGGCGCTTGTTCCGACGCCGCGAACGTGTGCCCGGGGCCGCAGTCTTCGGAAGCCCCGGCAAGCACGGCGCCATCTGTCAAGGTGCTCGCAGCATTGCAGCCCCCAGCGGTCAAGGCTTTGGAAGCAGCGGCGTCGAAGCAGCGACCCTAAGCGGAGCTATGTTTGCCGACCGGAGGAGTTCGTTCATGGCCCGAATGTACCTTGTGCTGTCGCTCTCGGCAGTTTTGTGCGGAATCCTGCCGGCTTCGCGCGCACTGGCTCAGGGTGCGAAGCCGGCGCCTGCGCCGCCGGCTGCTGCCCCTGCAAGTGGCGCAGAAGTCGATGTCTTGCCGGGACTGCCGCGGCCGCCCGACGCTCCGGCGTCGCTCCTCAAAGAGCCTCCCGCTGCTCCGCCCTATACGTGCGACCCTCTGCCGGGCCCCTATTTCGAGCATGATCCAATGCTCGACCCGCCCTTCATGCCGCAGCCGGGCTGGGTTTTCGATGTGGAGCTCGGCATCGTCGGGCCTCACGTCAAGAACCGCTTGAGAGACATCGTTCAGGTCGGGACGGCGCCGCCGGATACGTTGCACCTCCCCAGCGCGACACTGGACTGGACGGTGGCGCCGCGCGTGGAAGCGGGCTACCGGTTACCCTCGGGCTTTGGGGAGTTCGTTTTTGCCTACCGTTTCCTGAGCTCAGAAGGAACCGGTACGTTCCTGGGACCCGATGCGCTGTCCACGGTCAAGAGCCGGCTCGATATCAATGTCGTCGATCTCGATTACGCCAGCCGCGAGTTCTTCACGTTGCAATGGCCGTATGTGGGAATGAAGTGGCGTTTCGGTTTGCGCTGGGCCGACGCCTTCTTCGATTCACGCTCGGATGAACCGTTCGCGGCAGCGGCAACCGGCACCGGGGTCTTCGAGAGAAGAACGAGCAACAATTTCTGGGGCATCGGCCCGCACCTAGGGCTGGAGCTGACGCGGCACTTGCATCAATGGGGACTGGATGTGGTCGGCCGGATCGATGCCGCCACCCTGCTCGGCCGCATCCACCAGGATTTCTTTGAGGAATCGACGACGCCCATCGGCAACGGTCAGCTGCTGGCCGGCAATACACGTCTCTCCGTGTCGCAGGACGTTCCGATGATTTATGCCTTCATCGGCCTCGGCTGGCGGCCGCCAAGCTGCCCGTGCCTGAGTGTTTACGCAGGCTACGAATACGAGTACTGGTG
>DASZFN010000497.1:0-2538 GCA_035939715.1 Gemmataceae bacterium
CGACACGGAGCGGCGGCAGCTGATCAGCGCGCTGCGGGGCAACGCCGAGAACAACCGGGCCATCCTCATGGACCGACGGGACACCAGCTTTGCCGGCAGTGCCGACGAGGTCACCGACGAGGAGGTGATCTCCGCGATCAAGTCCGTCCCGTGCCACTACTAGGCCTTAAGCAAGCGAAGTCGCCGGCCTGGAGCGGAAGAAAACTGTGAAAAGCTCGAAATCCCCCGGCTTTTCCGGTGTTTCATGGAATAGCGGTTTCCTGGCACACCGAACGCACGGGGGGATTTCGAGTGAAAACCATCATAGGGCGAAAACTGGCCAACAGCAAGCGGCGCATCGAGCGGCGTTTGGACAAGAAAGACCTGCGCGGCTGCGCGCGACCCATGATGACCGCCAGCAACATCCATTATGAAATCGGCGAACGCGGCCGGGGCATCGCCGTCGGCGGCATCGGCGCCATCCACGTCCTCGCCCGTCAGATCGGCCTGATCGATGCCCTCGACCGCCGGCTGGAGGTCTTGAAGATCCACCTGCCCTACCACGAATCGGACCACGTGCTCGCCCTGGCGTACCTGCCGTTGTGCGGCGGCACCTGTCTGCAAGACCTGGAACTCCTCCGCCACGACGAGGTCTTGCTCGATGCCTTGGGGGCGCGGCGCATCCCCGATCCGACGACGGCAGGGGACTTCTGCCGGCGCTTTACCCCGGACACCATTGGGACGCTACACGACATCCTCAACGACACGCGCATCCGCGTCTGGGCCGACCAGCCGGCCACCTTCTTCGAGCAAGCCATCATCGACATGGACGGTTTCCTGGTCGAGACCGCCGGCCGGTGCAAGCAGGGCATGGACATCGCCTACAACGGCACTTGGGGTTATCACGCCTTGGTGCTGAGCCTGGCCAACACGGGCGAAGTCCTGAGCGTGGTCAACCGCTCGGGCAATCGGCCGTCGCAGGAGGGGGCGGCCACCGAGGTCGATCGCAGCCTGGGCGTTTGTTTCCGGGGTGGCTTCCGCCGCGTCTTGCTACGCGGCGACACCAAGTTCACGCAGACCGAACACCTGGACCGCTGGGACGACGATCGGCGTGTCCGCTTCATCTTCGGCTTCGAAGCCTGTGCGAAGCTGAAAGCCATCGCCGAGGACTTGCCGGCCCGTGCCTGGAAGGCGTTGCACCGCCCGGCCCGGTATGACGTGAAGACGAAACCGCGCCGGCGGCCGGACAAGGTCAAGGAGGCCGTCGTGGCGGCACGGGGGTTTGAGAACCAGCGCCTGCAGTCGGAGGAGGTGGCTGAATTCAACTACAGGCCGACCGCGTGCAAGAAGACGTATCGCCTGGTCGTCGTCCGCAAGCGGATCGCGGTGGACAAAGGCCAAAAGCTGCTGTTCGAGAAGATCGAGTACCTCTTCTACATCACCAACGAGTGGGTGCCGGAGCCCGACGCGATTGTGCTCTCGGCTAATGACCGTTGTGACCAAGAGAACCTGCTGGCGCAACTGCACGGCGGCGTGCGGGCGTTGCACGCCCCGCTGGACAACCTCGACAGCAATTGGGCCTACATGGTGATGACGGCGTTGGCCTGGAACCTGAAGGCCTGGTGGGCGTTGACGCTGCCCGAGCCGGCGGGCCGCTGGCACGGGAAGCGGCAGGCGGAGAAGCGTTGGGTGTTGCGGTTGGAGTTCAAGACGTTTGTGAATGCCTTTGTGCGTCTGCCCTGCCAGATTATCCGCACGGGTCGGAAGTTGGTCTATCGGTTGCTCGGCTGGAACCCGTACCAACCGATCTTCTTCCGCCTGGTGGGCGTGTTGCGGTGTTGACGCGGACATCCCCGAAGTCGGAGTCCGGATGCTCCGATCCCCCCGGCTCCAAGAGCGCCCCCGCAGAAACGCGAGTGCAGCATGACGAGCTTGAGACCGGGCCCCTTCTTGCTGTTCCTCCGGGAGCAGAAGGAGGAATGTACGCCGCCACCGACAGGCGCGGGACAGACCTGCCGCCATCGGGATCTTCGCTTGTTTAAGGCCTAGGTGGCTGGCCGATCTAGACTTCTCAATCCCCGATCCTGCATTCGCACTCCAGTACTTTCAGTCTGAACTCGCTGCCGTCCGTGGCCAGGCATCCCGGATAGTCGAGGTTATTGCTTCAACCCACTAGCGCCCGCCCCGCGCGGCTCACCCCTTGCCTTGGCACGGAGTCACGACTCCTCGGCTTGCGCCGCTGACTTCACTCCCAAAGGGATCGAGTTTTGTCATCCTCTACAGGCCGCACGCTCTCCTGTCCCCACTGCCGCAAACCCATTCTGGATGATGCCACATTCGCGGCACAAGCAGTCTGCTGCCCCCACTGTCGCGGGACAGTTATCATTCGACACGACAATCCATCCGGGCTTGGTCAGCCTGCCGTGACTTACCCCGTCCTTGAGAATGCTGCGAACAAGATAGAATTGCGCCACGTTGTTCCGTACTCGGAGTACGTGCGTCTTGCGCTCGATGAACGGCGTAACTGCTTCAGTGTCCCGGGAATCGAAACCATCGAGA
>DASZFN010000498.1:0-3850 GCA_035939715.1 Gemmataceae bacterium
CCGCACATGCCCCCGCAGTGCTGCAGCGTCTGGTGGATGAATGCTTCTGCAGCCAGTTCACCGAACAGGCGTTGGACTTGCTTGGCGACCTGGCGTTTGAGCGCGGCGCCTTTGACGTGGCGGAACATTGGTGGCAAATGCTGGCGGTTCCTGCTTCCAGAGCGGATGCCGGGCCTCCGGTCAAGGACGCCCTGCTTTTTCCCGACCCGCATCTTGACGTGGCCCGCGTGCGCGCCAAGCAACTGCTGGCGCAGTTATTTCGCGGCGCGCCGGACTTTGCCCTGGAACTGCAAGACTTTGAAGCCCGGCACAGCACGGCGGCCGGTCATCTCGCCGGGCGCGACGGTAACTTCGTGCACATCCTGAAAGGACTGGCGGCGCGGGCCGATACTCTGGCGGCGCCGCCCGCGTTCGACTCGTGGCTTACCTTTGCGGGCGCCGCCTCGCGCAGCTTCGTGCTGCCCCAGGCGAGCGGCCGCCTGCAGCGCCTGCCCCAGCTCAACGGCCTCGAATGGACGGTCAAGCTTGGCGAACTGCGCGAGAAAACGCCCGACGAGTCGGAACTGCTGGCAGGGGACGCACGCTTGCTGGCTTTCTACCCGGTGATCCTGAAGGAGCGCGTTTTCTTCGCCGACGCCCGCTCGGTGAAGGGTTACGATCTCTTCTCGGGTCAGCAGGTCTTTCAGTATGAGGCGCCGTCCGGTGTTAACGAGTCGGACCTCGATTTGAAGGTGCCGATCAAGGATCTTATGCACTCTCTCAGCTACACGTTGACGGCCAAGGACGATCGTCTCTATGCCCGGCTCGGGGCCCAGCATATCCCTGCGATTGCTTCCCCAACCCCGGGTTCACGCAACGGCAGCGAGATTCCCAGCTATCTTGTGTGCTTGAATCTGCAAACAACGCTGGGCAGCGTGGAGCGCTGGCAGGTCAAGACGCCGGACGGGTTGCACGCCGCGTTTGAGGGCGCCCCGGTGGTGCACAACGGCCGGGTCTATGCGGCGGTCACGCGCCTGGCCGCCGTGCAAACGCAGACGGCGATCCTGTGTCTCGATGCCGACAGCGGAGCCGTTCGCTGGCAGCGCGATGTCTGTGAGACTCAAGAATTGAGCGGCAAAGAAAAGCGCTACCGCCATCATTTGCTGACGGCGGCGGGGGCGAGTGTCTTTTATTGTTCGCATTCGGGGGCCATTGTGGCGCTCGATGCCGAGTCCGGCCGGCGCCTGTGGGCGGTGCGCTATCCGAGCCGTGGACTGAACACCGAGGAAGGTCTGCCGTCGCGGCGAGGACTGGCTCCCTGTGTTTGCGCCGCCGGCCGGCTGTATGTTGCCCCGCTGGACTACGGCCGCCTCCTCTGCCTCGATGCCGATACCGGACACGTGCTTTGGGAGCGGCCCCTGGAAACGGTGCATCTGCTAGGCGTCGCCAGGGGGAAGCTCTTTCTGAATACGGTGACCAGCACCGGCACCGGCATCCCCTTGCAGCACAATCTCCGCGCCCTGGATGCCGCGACGGGCGCTCCCGTGTGGCACAAGCCGGACGACGGCCAGAGCGGCCTGGCAACCATTGGCCGGGGATTACTCGCCGGCCATAGGGTTTACTGGCCCACGTCGCTGGGGCTTGTTGTTGTGGATCAGGAAACCGGCGATCTGATCGCGTCCGACAAACGCATCCAGGGCAACCTGGTCGCCGCCGACGGTTGTCTGATAGCAGCAGGCAAAACCAAGATGACGGTGTATTTGCCGGAGGAGTAAGAGTACTGGGTACGGGCAGGAGCAACGGGCTCCGGGGGGAGGGCACTCTTGCTTCCGTTATCGGCGAAGATTGATGAAACTTTCTGTGATTATTCCCGCTTTCAACGAAGAGAAGCTTATCGCCGGTTGCGTGTGCTCGGTCCTGGCCGCCTTTCAAGCGAATGCGGCGGCTGACTGGAGCGGCGAAGTCATTGTCACGGACAACAACTCGAGCGACCGCACAGCGGAGCTGGCCCGGACCGCGGGGGCGAGCGTGGTCTTCGAGCCGATCAATCAAATCTCCCGCGCGCGGAATGCAGGGGCACGGGTTGCCGGCGGCGATTGGTTTCTGTTCATCGACGCCGACTCCTGGCTTCATCCCGCCACGCTAGCCGAACTGCTGCGCACGGTTCGGCGTAACCGGGTAGCAGGCGGCGGCTGCCTGATCGGCCTCGATGACGTGCCGCCTTTCCTGGGCAATCTTCTTATCCTTTGGGACCTGCTGTCGCGAACCATGTGCTGGGCGGCGGGGTCTTTTGTCTTTTGCCGGGCCGACGCCTTCCGGGACATAGGCGGCTTTTCCACCGAGCTTTATGCGGCGGAGGAAATTCGCTTCAGCCAGGGCCTGAAACGCTGGGCGAATGACAATGGATTGAAGGTCATCATTTTGTCGAGGCATCGACACATTAGCTCGGGCCGGAAGCTGCGGATCTACAATCGCCGGGAATGGCTGCGGCACTCCTTGCGGTCGCTCGCCTTCACGCGCTCGACGATTCGCGATCGGGCCAAGCTCGACATCTTTTACGACGGCCGGAGGTAACCCCTTTGCAAGCGCGCGACGCGACTCCTGAGGACGCGGCCGCCATGGCCGCCATCTACAATCAGGGCATCGAGGATCGAAGCGCCACTTTTGAGACTGGCCTGCGCTCGGGCGAAGATGTCGCCAAGTGGTTTGATGGCGTTCATCCAATTGTTGTGGTGGAAAGAGGCGGCGCCGTCGTGGCCTTCGCTGCAACTTTCACGTACCGCCCGCGCCAATGCTATGCCGGCCTCGCGGAATTTTCCGTCTATGTAAGGCGTACGGAGCGCGGCAGCGGCTTGGGAAAGCTCGCTTTACGTCTTCTAATGGAGGCCGCCCGCAAGGCGGGTTTCTGGAAGCTGGTGTCGCGCGTGTTCGTCGAAAATGCCGCCAGCCGAGGCTTGCTCAAGTCGCTCGGCTTTCGCGAAGTGGGAGTTTACGAGAAGCACGGTCAGCTTAACGGCGTCTGGCGCGATGTCGTGATTGTGGAGCGGCTGCTTACAGACGTTGGCCGAGAAGATTCTTGAACTCCGCTTCATCGATGCGCCGGAAGCGCACGCGATCGCCGGTGCGCAGCGGGAAGTAGCCCTCCGCCAGGTTGACAAGCTGCAGCGGTGTGCGGCCGATCAGGTTCCAGCCCCCCGGGCGCGGCTCGGTGTAGATGCCCGTTTGCCGGCCCGCGAGCCCAACGCTGCCGGAGTCAACGCGGAGGCGTGGTGTGTCCAGGCGCGGCACGCCGCATAAGGCACGAGGCAAGTAACCCAGGTAAGGAAAGCCGGGACAGAAGCCGATGGCGTAGACCGTGTATTCCGTCTCCACGTGCAGGCGAATGACTTCCTCTTCTCTTAGTCCGGTGTGCTCAACCACGCGGGCCAGGTCCAGTTGCAATTCATAACAGCACGGTATCACGTGCGCCCGGGATTGCGGCACGATGCCTTTCCCCTTGCGGTCCTGGGCAAATCGTTGGAGATGCTCGGCTGCCCCGGCGTAGTTGACCTGATCGAGGTCGAAAAACACGGCGACGCTGGTGTAGGCCTGGACCACGTCCACGAGCCAGGCCGGCTCAGACTGACGCACGGCCGCCGCAAACTCCAGGGCCGCCGCCTCATCGGCACAATAGGCCAGCACCGCCTGATCCCCCAGCGGCTGGAGCGAGAACATTTGCGGTATCCTCGTGAGCCAGAAGTGCCCTAAACGTCCGCGTAATCGCTATCCTTTTATAGCGTCTTGCTGCAACGTAGCCACACGACCTAAAGTTAACGGCTGCTCCGAGCTTACCTCGAAGAGGTAATACAACGCAGCCCAGGGTCGCGCCAGC
>DASZFN010000499.1:0-2923 GCA_035939715.1 Gemmataceae bacterium
CGGATCGGAGGTGGAACGGACCGCTGGCGCGGTCTTCCATCTGGACAACCCACAACAGCGCCGGCACGGCGCCCGAGAACATAAGCCACGCCGCGGTTCGTTTATGTCGCATCACGATCATTTTTCGCACCTCCCCACCAAAAAATCCCTGGAGTAGACCCCGTAGGGTCATGAAGCCGAGCAGCCCGGCCAGGGCCAGGCCGACGACTCCCCAGGGCGTGCTTAGGAACTGCATCACCGTCACCAGGGTCAAAATGAGAAATGCCAAGGAGAACAACCAACTCACCAGGCCGTAACCTAAAAGAAAGCGGCGTCTGCCAGGGCGATGACCGTCAGGCGCGTCCGGTCTGGCTGCACCCCACAGAAGCCAGCGCAGTTGCGCCTTCAAATATCCCCAGGCGCGCTGCTGGAGATTGGGAATTTCCAGCCAGTCAGAGAGCAGATAATAGCCGTCCAGCTTCACCAGGGGGTTGAAGTTGAACAACGTTTGAATGCCGCAGACCGACAGCACTATGAAGGCCAAGTAGTTCAGGAGACTGTCCGCCACGGTCAAGCGCCAGACAAAGACAGCCAAAGCCCACAGGAACAACTCGAAATACCCGCCGGCCAGGCTGACCCAGAGCCGTTTCGATTTCTCGCGAAAGAGCCAGGCGTCGGAGACATTGCAATAAAAGCAGGGCATCAACAAGAGCATCAGGAAGCCGACCTCATGGACTTCGCCGCCGAAGTGTTTGCAGGTCAAGCCGTGGGCGAATTCATGCAGCGTGCCCACGATGAACAGCGTCAGCCACGCCAAAACCAGCGTCTGCCAATGCAGGCCCTGAGAGAAATGACTGACCAATTCCTGCGCGTTGGCCCAGACCAGCACGGTGGCGGTCAGGATACAGCCCATCGACAAGATCAAGAAACCCGGCGTCCACAAGAACCGGAGCCTGGGTTCCAGCCAGTTAAACAATCGATCCGGATCGAACAAGCTCCAGCGCCAGGCGAGGAGACTCTGGCGGTTGGCATGCTTTCGCGGCCGGTCATGGGTCGATGTTGGGTGACATTGAGGATTGGCCGCGAAAGCATGGCACCCGGCAATCATCCCTCGCCCATTGGCGCCTTCCGGCTCGGCTGCCTCGGCCGGGGAATCGGCCCGCTGAAGGAAGCCGCAGGTCCGGGCCATCCCCAAGAAGTCGTCGAGGTCATCCTCCGATAACGGCTGCTCGAAAGAATCGCTGAACTCCGCCCGCAGCTCCGCCGCGCTCCGCCGCCCGTCCAGCCGCGTCAGCAGAAAATGTTCCTCCTTCCCAATGTGGTAATAAGCCCCGGTGCGTGGGTCTTTGACGACGTACTGGCTCTGGTCACCGAGGGGGCGCACCACCAGGTCGTTTCGGCGGGCCGGTAGGAGCGTGTCAACTTCCGGCATGGAAAAGTCTC
This sequence comes from Gemmataceae bacterium, assembly GCA_035939715.1. GTDB lineage: Bacteria > Planctomycetota > Planctomycetia > Gemmatales > Gemmataceae > DASZFN01. Next base: position 1,423 of record DASZFN010000499.1, read on the forward strand.
CGGCCGACTGCTACCCCGCGGCCGCCAGATTGACGAATGCCTCTACGTGACGTTCGTGCAAGCTGGCGGCCCCAGGGGGATAGCGAAATACGTTGCTAGAACCGTGGGCGAGGGTCGCACCCACACGCGTGTAATGGGGCAATCCGTTCTTCTAACGTTTCGATCTTGAAGCGGCCTTTCGGCTCGCTTCCGGACTGCGCCTGCGCGTCCTCGAGGCGCTCTTCGGCGACTTGCCGCGGTTCGTGACGTGGTTCCATGATGGAACCTCCTTTCGGTACAGAACGGTCTGCGATAAAATGACAAGGCCATCGACCCGGCGTGCAGACCAAGCGCCGGGGCGAGGCGAAGCGTCATTGTTTGCGGGCCACCACTAAAAACGTGCGAGGAGGCTCGCGATCCATGCGCGGGGGAACCGGATGCGGCCAGCGGCCGTAGTTGGCGCTCTCGTCGCCCGTCTCTGTCACCTGGGCCTGCCACCTGTGCTCAGCCAGCAGCCCTTCCGGATCATCCGTCCCGAACCGCCATGCCATCTCCCGCTCTTCCAGCGAGCGCAGGGCCTCCTGCATCCAGGGGCCGGCCAACAGTGATCGGTTCGGCAGGTCGGCGCCCAGTCGGCTCCCCCCCGCGGCGACGCCGGAGAGCTGAGCCAGCACCTGGTGGACGCTCTGCTCCTCCAGGTAATAGAAGAAGGCTTCGGCCAGCCATAAGGACGGCTCCTGCTTGACAAATCCGGCTGCCAAAAGCGCGGGAACCCAGTCGCGCTCCAAGTCAACCGCCAGCGGCACCCGGCGGCAGCCGGCCTGCGCCCCTGCGCGCCTCAGGACCTCCTCCTTGAGATCCAGCAGCTCCGAGCGGTCCAGTTCGTACAGGCTCGTCCCCACAGGCCAGACCAGACGGAAGGCGCGGGTGTCCATGCCCGCGCCCACGAGCACCACCTGACGGACACCTTCGCCGCTGATGCGCCGAGCGATTTCGTCGAAAAACCGGGTGTGGATGGCGACGCACGCTTGGGCGGCATCGTCCCATATGCGCGGGTGCCGCCTCTCGAAAAGCTCGAGCATGGCGAAACCCTCCTCCCCGGCCAAGGCGCGGGCCCAGGGGTCGCAAATCAAGCGGTCCGGCCGTTCCGATTCCCGCGCGCGCTGGGCGGCGGCCCCGCGGGCCGTCATCGCAACCGGATGCATACTGGTGGCCCGGGTGGCCGACTCCATGAGCAGCGCCTGGTGATTGTTGGCGGAGTGGCCATTCGTCCCTAACGTATCCTCGTTTCCGAGCTCCCCATTTTCCAATTTGCGAACGATAGCCGCGCTTTCATTGCGCGGAATCGATTCCACAAAGAGCGGCCGAAGCAAGACGGAACGGCGCAGCTCGCCGCACAGCTGTCGCAGTTCCTGCTCCTGGCCGTCCACCTCCGCCGCTTCGTATTGTTCCTTCAACCGCTCCTTGAGGCGGTGGAAGGAGTCTCCTTCCAAAAGGCATCGGACGACGTGCAGCGTCACCT
>DASZFN010000500.1:0-4123 GCA_035939715.1 Gemmataceae bacterium
CTAGTCTTTCTTCTCCTGTTCGGGTTTTTTCTCCTCCTTGCTACTCGGGGAACGGCGCGGCGATTTGTCGACAATTTCCAGCAGCTTGATCTCCACAGTCAATTCTGAATTGGGCGGGATGTTCGGCTTGGGTTGGCTGCCGAACCCCAACGCCGGCGGGATCACCAATTTGCGCACGCCGCCGACGCGCATGCCCGGAATGCCCAGTTCCCAACCCTTGATCACGCCGCCGCCGCCCAGGTGGACGTCAATCGGTCCGCTGCCGTCGTCACTGGTATTGGCGACCATGCCGTTGCGGAGTCGCGTCGTGTAGCCCACACGAATGGTGTCGCCGACCTGGCAGCGCTCGCCCGTGCCCTCGACGAGATCCGCATACTGGATGCCCGATTCGTCGGCGATGAGCTTCACCTTGTCCTTGTCGCCGACCTCAGAACCGCAACCAAGGAGGAATACTGAGGCAAGCACGGCGAGGGACCAGATTATCCGGACATTCATGGCAGGGGTTGATCAAAGTCAAAAAAACGCCAGGCCCGCAGAGCCGAACCTGCGGGCCTGGCTTATTGGTTTATTCTATTTGTCAATTTTCAGCAGCTCTACCTCAAACGTCAACTCGGCGTTGGCAGGAATTACCGGCGGATAACCGCGCTTGCCATAGCCCAGCTCCGACGGAATGGTGAGCTTGCGCTTGCCGCCGACCTTCATGCCGGCCACGCCCTCATCCCACCCCTTGATGACCTTGCCCGCGCCAAGTTCAAAGCTGAACGGCTTGCCGCGGTCCTTGCTGCTGTCAAACTTGGTGCCGTCCTTGAGCCAGCCTGTGTAGTGAACCTCGACGTTGTCGCCGGACTTGGCGGCGTCGCCACTGCCTTCCTTCAGGTCTTCATACTTCAGGCCAGACTTGGTGGTCACGAAGCTTCCTTTCAGGAAGACAGTTTCGGCTATGCCCACTCTTCCGCTTCCAGCATTCTATGAATTCTGGTTAACTGGTCCTTGTCCGCATCCTGGCCGGAGACCTTTGTCATGCGGCTTGTTCTTCTTTTTGTATGCTTCATCGTCCTGGGCTGTGGACAAGCCCCTGCGAACAGGGTGGACCGCATCGCAGCAGCGGAGCCGCCGCAGGCGCCCAAACAGGCCGCTGACCCCGATGCAGGCTCGACGACAAGCGCTTTGTCACCACCGGTCTTGGGCAAGCAAGCACAGGCAGCGTTGATCGATCTCGGCACGCGCAAGACCGGCAGCGACTGGCCAGGGTTTCTGGGCCCTTATGGCACCAGCGTGTCGCCGGAGAAGGGCATCCTTATTCCGGCACCAGGGAAAAATCTCCGTGTGGTGTGGCACCAGCGTGTCGGCACGGGTTACGGCATGCCCAGCATCAGCAAGGGCCGGCTGTTTCAATTCGATCGCTACGGCGACCGGGCCCGTCTGAGCTGTCTCAGGAGTGAAACCGGCGAGCTTGTTTGGACCTTTGAAATCCCTACCGACTACGAAGATTACTTTGGCTACAACAACGGCCCGCGCTGCTCTCCCGTGATCGACGGCGACCGTGTCTACCTCTACGGCGCCGACGGCGTGCTCTGCTGCGTGCGCGTACAAGACGGCAAGCTGCTGTGGAAGGTTGACACGAAAGCGGACTTTGGCGTCGTGCAAAATTTCTTCGGCGTCGGCAGTACGCCCGTGGTTGAGGGAGACCTGCTGATCGCCCAGGTCGGCGGCAGTCCGCCCGGCAGCGGACAGTTCCCCAGCCTGGATCAGAAGGGCAACGGCAGCGGCGTGGTCGCTTTCGACAAATTCACCGGCAAGGTCCGCTACCAGGTGAGCGACGAGCTGGCCGGCTATGCCGGCCCGGTGCTGAGCACCAGCAACGGCCGTCGCTGCTGTTTCGTCTTTGCGCGTGGCGGTTTGCTGGCCCTGGAACCGGCGACGGGCAAGATTGATTTTCACTATCCGTGGCGGGCTAGAACCCTCGAGTGCGTCAATGCCGCCAATCCGGTCGTGGTGGGAGGCCAGGTCTTCATCTCCGAGACTTATGGCCCGGGCAGCGCTCTTCTCAAGATCAAGCCCGGCGGCTACGAGGTGCTCTGGAGCGACGCCGAGAAGCGCTGGCGCAAGAGCATGCAATGTCATTGGAACACACCGATTTATCACGATGGTTACCTCTACGGCTGCAGCGGCCGGCACGACAGCAATGCAGAACTTCGCTGCATCGAGTGGACCACCGGTAAAGTCATGTGGAGTCAGCCGGGCCTCACACGAACCTCGCTGCTCATGGCGGACGGCCACTTCATTTGCCTGGCAGAGGACGGAACGCTGTCCCTTCTCAAAGTAAACCCGCACAAATACGAAGAAGTGGCACGGCTCGAAGTCCGCGATGCAGGCAGCGGAGAATCCCTGCTGGAATATCCCTGCTGGGCCGCTCCCATCCTGTCGCATGGCTTGCTCTATGTCCGCGGCAAGGATCGGCTTATCTGCCTGGAATTGATTCCGGAAAAGCATTAGTGCGGGAGATGGATTGGTGTTCCGGGTTGAGCACCCGCTTTTGGTCACGTCCGCCGCCGGCCGCAAAATACGTCCGCAAAAAAATTGAGTTTGCCAGTTTGCCAGGCAAGCAGGCCGCTGGTGCGGCCATACAACGGCAAGGAACATCAATAGATTGCCCAGCTTGCCAATCATCTTGCCTATCTTGATGTTCCTTGGGACGTTTTTTGGAGCCGGGGGGCTGGGCATCATCTGAAATGATGACCGTGGAGAAAGTTGCTCGTTTGCTTCCACGATCTTGCAACTATCAGTCAAAATCTTCCAGGATCTACCATGTCCGCCCGCCCGGTACTGGGGTCGGATTGCGCGCTTTTTCGGCGGGTTTTTCGGCCTTCCCGCTGACCATTCTTGCAAGCCCTTTCGCGGCATGGCTTTAATTTTACTTGTTCCTGGCAGATAGCGAGGGTATCGTGCTTAACGCTTTCAAAGGCATCGGCGCAGCTGGATGCCTTCCGATCTTGCACTCATATCAGATAGTGAGCCTCTGGGACGTGTTGGAATTTAATGCGCATCGTTTTGTAGCGCTAATAACCCAAATAAAGGGACTGCGCACCGGCGTTCGTGAAGCGATGTCACGGCATGGGGCGGAAGCCATTATTGAAGAAGACCTTAGCAGGTTTGATAATTCGGCTTTAGGTGCCCTGCGCGAAGAATGCATTTTTCTTGATCTTGATTCTGGCGCAGACCAGGTTGCTCGGATTAAAAAATCGCTTGAAGACAAATGCACCTGGTTCAACTACGATCTGCTATTGGCCGATCTGCTTGCACGGATTGAAGATCAATTTCGTTCGCGTCTCTTCATGTACATTCCTCGCGCCAAGGCCGCTTATTGGCAAGAGAAAGCGTTGTTCGGCAAGGAAGTCGAAGCGAGGTTTCCGCGCCTCAGCGAAGACATCGAAGAGGCTGGGAAATGCTTTGCGGCAGCTCGATATACTGCTTCGGTGTTTCACCTGATGCGAGTAATGGAGTCCGCTGTCAAAACCATAGCAAGGAAATTCAAGGTGACCGTCAATCTACGCGATACCTGGGGGGACATTCTCCGCAACATACACGCGCCGATTCAGGCTATGCCGCAAGCAACCGCCAAACAAAAATCAAAAAGGGATTCTTGGCTGTCTCTGGAAGCCCATTTGTACGCAGTAAAAGAGGCGTGGCGGAACTCCACAATGCACCCTAAAGCAACCTACACCGAGGAAGAGGCAAAAGCGATTTTCGGTAACGTGAAGACGTTTATGGAACAGTTGATCGATTACGTTTGAAGAAATGCGACATTTCTACCGGCTCCCTCTAGCTCTTTCCGCGCCTGCGAGCGCAGGCGCTCACGCATCCAGGCCGACACGTCCAACCCGGCCAGCTCGGCAGCGCTCTTGAAGGCTGCTTTTTCCTGAGCGCCCAAGCGCAGCAGGATCGCCATGTCTTTTGTCTGGCCCGAACCTTTCGGCGGGCGACCACGTCTTGACTTTCTTGCGCTCATACCGCCAAGTGTATATCTGGAAAATATCTTCGTCAATGCCAATTTCGGGCTTGACGTGTATATTTACTGGATATACAATAAAGACAGTGAAAGAAACCCCTGGGTTTGTTGGCA
>DASZFN010000501.1:0-2292 GCA_035939715.1 Gemmataceae bacterium
GCTCCAACATTTGCTCGTACCTGGGATAGGCCTCGGCGTCGCGTGGGCTGAACTTGGCAATTTCCCGGAGGTTCAGGCCAGGGTCAGGCCCCATGAGCAGGTAACGCCCGTCGGGAAAGGGAGAAAAGGACGATGGGTTGCGCTCGAACACCTCGAACCCGTAGTCCTTGAGGCGCAGGTCGCGGATGATCTCCGGGCGGAAAAGGCTATTGACGTAAGCCGCGGTGGAGACCTTGTAGCCGGGAAATGTCTCCTCGGTCACGCAGCAGCCCCCGACGAGGTAGCGGCGCTCCAGCACCAGCACCTTCCACCTGGCGCGAGCCAGGTAGCACGCGGTGACCAATCCATTGTGGCCGCCGCCAATGATGATTGCGTCATAGCTTCCCGCCATGGGGGCTCCTGGGTGAGTGGTGAGTGGTGAGCGGTGAATGGTGTCTTAACTCACCACTCACCTACTCACCACTCACTCAAAGCCGCTGGTACTGCCGGCCAACGTCCACCTGCTCGAAGCCGAGGCCGCGGCAGAGCTTCACCGCGGGTTCGTTGGTCTCCGGGACATGGATTTCGGCTACTTCAAAGAACTGCTCTTGCACATAACGGAGGACCTGGGACAGGAAAAAACGGCCCACTCCCTGGCGGCGCAAATCCTCGCGCACCTCCAGGCGGCATAGGCCCACCGACGGCTGGCTCCAGCGCAGGCTAAAGCCTTCCATCTCCCACGCCAGCACGCGCCCGGCGAACTTGCCGGCCGGCTTTTCCTCGAGCAAGAATTCCAGCGGCTCCACCAGGCCGAACACGCATTCTTGCCACCAGGACATTCGCGACAGACGCGGCGCGACGCGCACGTCAAAATGTAACCGGTGAGCCACAAAGCGCGCGTCGATGATTTTCATGGGTTGGTTCAGCCGGCGCTGGAGAACCAGGCTCGTGCGCGCCGGCCGGTAGGCATGCCGTGCAAAGAAAGCCTCCGCCCCGTCATCGCTGGTCAAAAAGCCCGGCACGTCGCTGCCGCCGTACATCCCCAGATAAAAGGGATCGAGGGGATACATCGCCCCGGCGAAAAGCTGAGTCGCGCCGCTTTCCCGCAGATACGCCTCGCTGCGCTTGAGCAGCTCGGACCCAATGCCACGCCGCCGATGCGTGGGCAGTACACCGACCACGCAGGTAACTCCCGCCGTGCGATCCAGGGCTTTTTCTTCCCGATTGCCCCCGAAGCCGGCATGGCAGAAGCCGACACAGGTGCCGTTTTCTTGGGCGAGGATCAGGCCCGCGGGATCGAAATGCGGCTTGGCGAAGGCGTGGCGTTCCAGGGGCGTGCTGGTCCGCAGCCGAACCGCGCCCCGGCCGTTGAACGCGGCATTCCAGACTTCGACCAGGGCAGGCGGGTCCGTGTTGCGAAACGTGCGATAGGTAACCACGCGGGAACCTTTGCCGGCGACGCAAGGGAATGGGTTGCAGAAACGTTCGGTAAATTATAGAGCCCTGTCGCCCGGCCGCAAGGTGATTGCCCCGCGTCTGGCTCTTCGCCAGGCGTCCTGATAAGGTAAAGCGCAGGCTGCGGCCCTGGAACTCCCGGCTTTTCCGGCTCAAGCGGAGGCGAGCAAAACTATGTTCATTTGCAGTGACCGGCGAGCGGCGGGGTTCATCCCCGCTGGAAACCGCAGCGCCGGAAAAAACCCGGCGGCTCGCCTGATGGTAGCCTGCGCAGCGCTGATTTTCGGAGGCACCCTGGCCAGCGCCGCGGATTGGCCGCAGTTCCTTGGACCTCTGCGTGATGGCATTTCCTCGGAGACCGGCCTCCGCCAAGCCTGGCCCGCCGACGGGCCGCCGATCGTGTGGCAGCATCCTGTCGGCGAAGGCTTCAGCGCGCCGGTCGTCCAGGGCGAGCGCCTGATCCTGTTCCAGCGCGTGGCGGACAAGGAGGTCGTCGAGTGCCTCGATGCCGGCACGGGCAAGGAACGCTGGAAGTTTGCCTATGGGACCCAGTATGAAGACGATTTCGGCAAGGGCAACGGTCCTCGGGCCACCCCGGTGTTTGCCGGCAAGCATGTGTTCACGCTTGGCGCGGACGGCTGGCTGCACTGCCTGGATCTGCAAACCGGGCAGAAAATCTGGGCCCGAGCCCTCGTCGCCGACTATCAGGTCCCGCGCAATTACTTCGGCATCGGCAGCTCGCCGCTGGTTGAGGGTGATCGTCTCCTGGTCAATGTCGGAGGTAAGACGGCCGGTATTGTGGCCTTGGCAATGGAAACCGGCCGCGAGTTGTGGCGAGCCACCCGCGACGGCGCCAGC
>DASZFN010000502.1:0-2942 GCA_035939715.1 Gemmataceae bacterium
GCGCCGAGCCCGTACACGTCGGTGCGCCCATCGATCTGGTCCAGTCGCCCTTCCGCCTGCTCGGGCGCCATGTACGCGGGCGTGCCCACTTGCTGACCTGCCACTGTGGCTGCCGTCGCTGCCGGAGGATTCACATGTACCGCTACTTCTTCCGGAGCCTGCTCATCCACCAGCCGGGCCAGACCCCAGTCGAGCACCACCACTTCCCCGAAAGCCCCGAGGACGACGTTGGCGGGCTTCAAATCACGATGAACCACCCCCCGCGCGTGTGCATAGCCGATGGCCTGGCACACGTTGACAAATGCTCCCAACAGCCGCCGCAATTCCAGCGGTTCAGACTTGCCTTCCTTCTCGCGCTCATGATAGGCGGCGATCGCCTCGCGGAGCGTCTGGCCGCGTACCAGGCGCATGCAATAGAACGGTTGCTGGTCTTCCGAGCGGCGAGCGAGTTCATAGACCGGCACGATATTGGGGTGTTCCAGCTGACCGGTGACCTGTGCCTCTCTCAAAAACCGCTGACAGGCTTCGGGATGCTGCGCCTGTTCTGGCTTGATCTCCTTGAGCGCTACATCGCGACCAAGATCATTGTCGCGCGCTACCCAGACCTTCCCCAACCCTCCCTCGCCGTATAGCCGGGTGAGTGAATAACGCGCGCGGTCACGGGCCGGTGCATCCAGCGTCTGCTCGAGTGTCCGCACAAGCACGTAGTCGGCTACGGGCGGCAGGCTGCTGATGGATTTACGCAGGTCGGAATCGCCCGTGGCACGGATAACATCGCGCACGCCGGCATCAGCAAGGCCGCCGAGAGACTTGCGCACGTCGCCGCCGTGGCGTTTGAGATGCCGCTGCACGAGGCGTTCGACTTCTTGTTCCTCCTCATCGGTGATCCACCCACGCTCGCGCAACAGCTTTGCCAGCGGCGTGTGCTTGCGCGTGGTCCAGGCGGCGCAGACCTCGGCGAACTGGTTGTTGTCAATGAGGGCAGCTTGCAAGGCAAGGACACCAAAGAGCAGATTCCGTTCGGTGTCCACTGGCGAAGGCGACTTCCCGTGGGGCATGGTGCAACCTTTGCGTTGTGGGGACAAATAATCCGGTGAGAGCTTACCGCAAGTTGCCGGGTGAATCAAATTCTCGCCGAACCAGGTTGTGGCCTTTTCTGGATTTGCAGAGGCCGCTGGTCGCCTTGCACAAGGCTGTACGTGCGATGTATCCCATCCGCGTCCGATGGGATCCTTCGGCGCCTGCATCGTCCAGGGTTAGGTAGGATGTTTTGGCTGCAGGTTGTTCTGCGGCATGCCGAAAGGCGCCGCCATTTCTTCTCCCAGCGGCAACTGGGCTTTCGCGACGGGGCCGAGCAAGCTGGCCATTCCCCTGATTAGTGGTCATGGATTTTGACGGTATGATCGGGACATAAGTGCCGATTCTCACTTCTAAAGAGGTCCTTAAGGGAGCGAAAGGCACATCTGACGAGCTTAGCGGAAAAACGCGTGTTCAAGCTTCTGCCGATTTATTTGGTTTTTTTTTCGTGACAGGATTGCCCCGGTCATGCACTTCTGTAAGAGCAGTGCTTGCGTCTTACTGACCGGAGGTTCACTATGCCGACGATAAAACATCCAACCGCTGCCGAGCTGAAAGCCTTCGTTCTCGGGGAGACCGATGAAGCCGGGTCTCTTTCGTTGGAGGAGCATCTCCATACATGCTCGGCGTGTCAGCAACTGGCGGCGGCGACGCCGGGTGACACACTGGTAGAGTTGCTGCGGTCGGCTCAGACAAGCCTTATTTCCGATGCAGCCACGCCGCCGGCTATCATGACGGCCGAGACGCTTGCCGTGGGGCCGGTGAGCGACTCGCCGGCGGACGTTCCTGCTGCCCTGACACGACACGATCGTTATCGGCTCCTGCATCCGCTGGGTGCGGGAGGCATGGGAACGGTGTGGCTGGCCGAACATAAGCTGATGAACCGCCAGGTAGCTCTCAAGATCATTCGCCCGGAGCTCCTCGAGAAGCCCGGGGCCATCGAACGCTTCCGCCGCGAGGCACAGGCCGCTGCGCGGCTGGATCATCCAAACATCGTCATCGCCCATGATGCCGAGCAAGCAGGCGACGTGCACTTTCTGGTGATGGAATATGTGCGCGGCACGGATCTGCAGAAGGTGCTCGAAGAGCATGGACCGCTGCCGGTCGCCAAGGCCTGCGAGTTCATCCGCCAGGCGGCGCTGGGATTGCAACACGCGCACGAACACGGCATGGTCCACCGCGATATCAAGCAACAGAATCTGATGGTGACTCCCCAAGTCAAGATTCTCGACTTCGGGTTGGCGTCATTAACCGCGGAGGCTGCCGCCGAAGGTGTTGCCCGGCAGGCTTCCGCCATCAGTAGCCAGAAATCCGGCCTCACGCAAGCCGATGCGCTCATGGGTACGCCGGACTATATGGCGCCGGAGCAGGCCAAAGACGCCCGCAACGCCGACATTCGCGCCGACATCTACAGCCTCGGTTGCACCCTGTATTGCTCATTGACCGGCACGGTGCCTTTCCCCGGTGGCACGCCAATCGACAAGGTGATCGCCCATGCGGAGAATAACCCGCAGCCGGTCGGCGGACTCCGGAAAGACGCGCCGCCCGCGTTGCTCAGTGTCCTCGACAAGATGATGGCCAAGGACCGGGACAGGCGCTATCAGACGCCGGCAGAAGTCGCCGAGGCGCTGCGGCCGTTCGCGGCCGCATCTCCTAGCAAGCCACGTCGCCGTTGGCGCGCGCTCGTGGCCGCCGCCTTGTTGGCCGCGGCCGTGCTGCTGGCCAGCGCGGTCGAGCTGGTGCTGCGATGATCGGCCTGATCGTGGTCGGAGTCGCGGCGGGCATCGTGGCGGGCATGCTCGGGGTCGGCGGCGGCGTTCTGTTCGTGCCCGGCCTGGTCTTCATCGCCGACCTCGGACAGCACC
>DASZFN010000503.1:0-5848 GCA_035939715.1 Gemmataceae bacterium
AAAATCTGACTGCCCACCATGCCAAAATCTGCGGGATGACAGAACATAATTAGTCCTGCCATCGCGAGTCCGCCGATTATTCCACCGATCCCGCCCCCGAGTATGCCTTTGCCGCCAATTGCCCGTTCCCAGCTAACTCCACAGGCAATCCACAGTGTTGCGACGACCAACAAACCTGTTCCCTCCAAGTCGTAAGCAACGCACACCGCGCCTGTGCCTGCACCGACTGCTGCACCGGAGACGATCATTGCAAGCCGCATTCTCCACATGCCAGCATTTTACCTCTGGCACGCCGGGCGCAATGTATCAAATAGCGCAGCACAACTCGGAAGCTTGAGGAAGCCGCAGCATTCGCTTATCATGAAGCGATAGGCATTCCCACCGCCAGCGAAGGTCTTTCTCATGGCTGCCAGCGCAACTGGAAATCTGTCGCCCGATTTGCTTGCCAAGCGCGAGAATCTGTTGCGAGTTCTGGGAAGTCTCGGCCGCGTCGCCGTGGCGTTCAGCGGCGGGATTGACAGCACCGTCGTGGCCAAGGCCGCCTTCCTGACGCTGGGCGACGGGGCGGTGGCCGTGACGGCCGACAGCGCCAGTGTGCCTCGCGCGGAATTGGATGATGCCCACCGCCTGGCGGACCAGATTGGCATCCGCCATCGCATTATCCAGACGGAAGAGTTCGGCGATCCCGATTACATTCGCAACGACGGCACGCGCTGCTACTACTGCAAAAGCGAGCTTTATGGCAGGATTGAAACGCTGCTGCCCGAGCTGGGCGTGAACGTGATCTGCAGCGGCGCCAACCTGGACGATCGCGGCGATTATCGCCCCGGGCTCAAGGCTGCCGCGGAACATGCCGTGCGCCACCCGCTGCAGGAGGCGGGCTTCACCAAGGCCGATGTCCGCGCCCTGGCTCGCGCCTGGGATCTGCCAACGTGGGACAAGCCGGCTTCCCCCTGTCTCTCCAGTCGCCTGGCGCCCGGCGTTGAAGTCACGCACGAACGCACGCAACGGGTCGAGGAAGCTGAAATCTATCTGCGCTCGCTCGGCTACCGCGAATGCCGGGTAAGGCTGCATCACGGAGAACTCGCGCGCATTGAAGTTCCCGCGGCGGAGCTGGCCCGGCTGGCCGAGCCGGCGGCGCGCGAAGGACTCATACGCCGCCTGAAGGAACTGGGTTTTCAGTACGTTGCCCTGGATCTCGAAGGCTTCCGCTCCGGCAGTTTAAACGCCCTGGTTAGCCTCGAAAGCAAACGCCTCTTTGACAACGGCTAGAGCACAACGACCATGACGCCACTGCCGGCCGATCAAGCCCTGGAGCGCTACTTCCTGGAGGCCCGGAGCAAGTTGCTGGATCTGGCCGGCATTCTGGACCGGATTGGCCGCGGCCATGGCGCCGCCGGCGTGGAGAATGAGGCGCGCCTGGAAAAGATTCACCAGGCTTTGGAAATACTGCAGGACCGAAGCGGCGGCCGCGCGGAGCGCATCCAGAAGCTCTTTTCCCTGGAGTATGATCAAGCCTGGGAGAAGCCCAGGCCCAGGTGAACGGCTCCCGGCGTTACGCCGGGATTATCATTCTGCCACGGCAAGGGCGTGCTCGCGAGGGCGCCGCCATTCGCCTGCGCGGACGATCTCAAGCCCCCCTGATACAGTGCCTTCAAGCAAAAGTAAGGTATGCTTGATTCAAGGTTCACGGTTAAAGGGAAGCGCTCAATTTTCCCTCCCAGGATAGTAAGCCTGAACCTCCCCGCGCACACTCGAGCATCGGAAGCTGAACTGTAAGCACTTTGCTTAAGGGGTATCTTAATGCGCTCGCGGAGTTGCCTTTGGGTGATACTGGTCCACGTTCTGTCTGTGCACCTGGGTTGTGCTGGGCCGACGCCGGAAGAGAGGCTGTTTGGCAAGTGGCGAGGTGCACCGAATGCGAAGGAGGCCGTCGATCAGGTGGTGGATGCGGCAGCCAAGGGGCAAGGCGTAAACCCGCTGGCCCGCGGAGTGGCCCGATTCCTGGGTCAAAAGGTGGCCGAAGCCACCATGGCGGTGGAACTCGACCTCCGCAAAGGCGGCATCGTCTTCTTTCGCGGCGAGACCAGTGTGTTGGGCCTTGCCCCCGATGCCGATGGGACCTGGGAGATTGAATCGGCCGACGGCGACGTTATGCAATTGCACTTCGGCATCGAGAACAAACAACTTCGCGGCAAGATACTCTTCCGCGAAGAAGATGAGTTCATTCTAAAACTGGATCAGCCCGTGCCCGCTCCTCCGCCGCAGCGAGAGCAAAAGCAGCAGCCGAAGAGCCAGGCGACGCAGCAGCTTTCCATCGTCTTTAAACGCGACAGGAGCTAGGCCAGGGGAACGGGCTTCCCAACTCTACGTGATGCCCCGGACGGTTCAAGCCGGGGCCATCGTTTCTCCGGAGAGACATTTCAGGGCGGCCTTCAGGAGAGGAGGTTGGGCACCTTCCCCGCCTTAACCTCCTCGACGAGCCGGAGAATCTCCTTGCCGCCGCCGCCGGGCCAGACCATCTCTCCCAGGGCCTCGAGTGTGGCCAGGTCGATTGGTTGCCGGCCTTCGTCCAGGGAGTGCTTCACCATGGCCGCGAAATCTACCGCGTCCTGACCTCTTTTGATCGAGTCCCGCGTCGGTGTCAACATGGCGCCATACTTGTTGGCGAGGGCTGCCTCCAGGCTCGGAATGCGATACTTCTGGTTTCGTTCCTCGACCCATACGGCGGTGCGCAGGGCCTCGGCATTATCGGGCCGATACGGATAAATCACCTCGATTACGGACTGTTTTTCACCAGGAGGAAAGAAGGCCGTCAGGCCGGCAAAGCGGCGTTCTTCCAGATGCGGGTACAGGGCCCGGATGACACGGACGGCGCGCGCATAATTGCTGCCGCTCTTGACCAGGATATCGACGTCCTGGGTAGCCCGCGGCCGGCCGGTCCAGCTGCTGATTCCGTGTGCCCCGGTAAGCACGAACGGAACCTTTTTTGCCGTCAAGGCCTCGAGGATCCGGTCGAGATCAATAAGGACGTTCGCCATGTCGGATGACATCTTTCGGTATTGCGCGGACAGGTAAGCGCATTCCCGCACGGCCTCGGCATGGCTGAGATTGCGCCGGTTTGCCTTCATCGCTTCCCACTCGGGAATCCCGGGGAGCCATTTGTCGGCGCGCGGTGCTGGCCCATTCTTGGTGGGGACAGGCTTGGTTTGACGAGAGCGTGGTGCGGCCCGCTCGCGCGTGCGCGATTTCATGGCACAATCCTCCGGAATCGGCGGCGTGCTTGATTGTACTTGAATTGGACTTGGCCTGCACGTCTGGTTCCTGCGAATGGTAGTCGGTCTTCCTTGCCTTCGCGACGCAATTGCGAGACAATGGTCGTGCGGATGCGTGTCATCCAAAAACAGCAGGAGTTGCGGCCATGTCCTTCTATATCGACCCGCACATCCATATGATCTCGCGGGTCACCGACGACTACCAGCGCATGGCCCAGTGCGGCTGTGTGGCCTTGAGCGAACCGGCCTTCTGGGCCGGCTTCGACCGCGGCTCGGTGGAGGGCTTTCGCGACTATTTCCGTCATCTGACGGAGTTTGAGCCGAAGCGCGCGGCCCAGTTCGGCATCCGCCATTACAGTTGGCTCTGCATCAATGCCAAGGAGGCCGAGAATGTCGCGCTGTCGCGCGAAGTCATCGCCATGATCCCCGAGTTCCTCAATCGCCCCAACGTGCTCGGCATCGGCGAGATCGGCCTCAACAAGAACACGCGCAATGAGGCGACCATCTTTCAGGAACACGTCGATCTGGCCACGAAGACCAACGAATTGATGCTGATTCACACGCCGCACCTCGAAGACAAGTACAAGGGCACGCGGATGATCATCGATATGTTGAAGAATGATCGCCGCGTTGCCCCCGAGCGCGTGCTGATCGATCATGTCGAAGAACACACGGTGCGCCTGGCCCTCGACAATGGTTTCTGGTGCGGCATGACGCTTTACCCGGTGACCAAGTGCACGCCGGAGAGAGCCGTGGACATTCTCGAGATGGTCGGCACGGAGCGCATCATGGCCAATTCTGCTGGGGACTGGGGCAAGTCCAACCCGCTCGCCGTGCCGGAGATGATCCAGGAAATGAAACGGCGCGGCCATTCTGAGGAAACCATCCGCAAGGTTGTTTACGAGAACCCGCTTAGCTTCTTCCGCCAGAGCAAACGCTGGCAACTCTGGCCCGACGAGACACCCACCACGGTCCGGCATTCCAGGGGCGCCGCGCGCCGGGCGACTCAGCCAAGCAAGGTGCATTAGTAGCTTGGCAGTCCCGTTTTTCACGCACTTTTCATAAGTGACTACGGGAACGGATCTTGTGTCAATCACCCGTAAATTGCGGGTCCGGGGCCCTTGACACCTTTGGCAGTTTGGCAGTCGACTCTTGAGGACATCATAAACTTATTCGCATAAACCACTTAGAACTCAAGAGTTGACTGCCAAGGCACCCGAAAATCTTGGCAGTCTTGGCAGTGGACAGAAGGGCTTTTTCGGCAAAGCCCCCGAAAGGTATTTGTCGGACTCGGCGACTCTGGCAGTCTTATGTACTTCCTTGCAATCGAAAGCTCTTGTGACGAGACAGCCGCGGCAGTCTTTACAGAGCAGCTCTCTATTCTGTCCAACGTGGTCGCCTCGCAAACCGACCTGCACGCGCGGTTTCGCGGCGTCGTGCCCGAGGTGGCCGCGCGCGCGCACCTGCAGCGTTTATTGCCGGTCATCGATGAGGCCTTGCGCCAGGCGAACGTCCGGCTCGACCAGATCGCCTGCGTCGCCGTGCACAACACGCCCGGCTTGGTCGGCGCGCTCCTGGTCGGCGTGAGCTGTGCCAAGATGCTGGCGTTGACGCTCGACGTGCCACTTATCAGCGTGAACCACATCGAAGCACACATTTACGCCTGCCGGCTGGCGGCGGGCAAGGACATATTCCCGTGTGTGGGATTGGTCGTGAGCGGCGGCCACACGAATCTGTTTCATTGCAAGTCGCCTCTCGACTTTGAACTGCTCGGCGCCACCATCGATGACGCCGCTGGCGAAGCCTTCGATAAGGTGGCCAGTATCCTTGGCCTCGGCTTTCCGGGTGGACCAGCCGTGGAGCGCGAAGCCGCGCACGGGAATCCCCAGGCTGTTCCCTTCCCGCGGTCTTTTCTTCATGACGAGCGGCTGGATTTCAGCTTCAGCGGCCTGAAGACAGCCGTGCTTTACGCCGTCCGCGGCAAGGACTTGTCGCGAAGCCACGAAACGCTCGACGCCGGCCGCCGGGCCGATCTGGCGGCGAGCTTCCAGCAAGCGGTCGTCGACGTTCTGGTCGCCAAGTCACGGCAGACGCTCATCACCACCGGGTTACGCCGTCTGGCCGTGGGCGGCGGCGTGGCCGCAAACAGGTGCTTACGAGCGGCCATGGAAAAGATGGTTGTAGAGCAGAACGCCGAATTTTTTATCCCGCCCTTGAAACTCTGTACCGATAATGCGGCGATGGCGGCCATGGCGGTTGAAAAATGGCGGCTTCAGCAATTTGCTTCGCTTGATCTGGATGCGGTGCCGGCCTACGCACCCTGATCGCATGCTTGCCAGGATTGCGTTTTTCGACGAGTATAAGTATCAGATGCCTGGAATTTAGATGCTGTGGCGAGATTCCCTGTGCGGCGCGTCCGGTATAATAGCAGTAGGTTCCGGATTCTTCTATCAGCTAGTTGAGACAAGGTTATGGCGAACAAGGCCCCGATCACAAAATCCCGAAAACGCTACGTCATGGCGGCCATGGTGCTGGGTACAGCACTTTCGGCCATTGGCGCGGCGCCTGCCCAC
>DASZFN010000504.1:0-3937 GCA_035939715.1 Gemmataceae bacterium
CGATTCGACTTTCTCCTTCGATCGCCAGTGGCCCTACCGGCCGGACTTCAACCAGTTCAAGCGCCAGGCGAAGGAGCTGCTCAAAGCCTACCGTGCCGGCGACGCCAACGCAGTCGCCGAAGTCCAGCGGCACGAACAGGCACCCGACCCGACTGCTTTCGCGTTGCATGACGCGCAGCGTGTGCTCGCCAGAAGCTACGGCTTCACCAGCTGGCAGATGCCACCCCGCTGGCGCTGCGACGCGCAGCGGCTGCGCGACTTCATCGAAATGCTGCCGAATGACCTATGATCCACGAGCATCGGTAGGAACTGCGATAGATCAAGTTTCTTGATCCTAACGCTCAGCGTGCGGACTGCCAGACAGGAGTTTACCGTAGAACGGAGTCGCTTTGCGGCCTCGGAACCGGGTTGAGGCGGAATACGCAAGCGCCTTAAGTCTGCCGCTCGCCACAGCGGCGGGGACGAGCGCCGGCACAAAGACCCGGTCTAGTTCGTGACGAAGTTCTGCTGCGACAACACAAATTCACTCAAGGCCTCGGGAGCCAGCGGCTTGGTCAGATGGTGGTCGAAGCCGGCCTCCCGGGAGCGCCGGACGTCCTCTTGCTGGCCGTAACCGGTAACCGCGGCCAGCACGGTCGTTTGAAATTCCGGTTGAGCTCGCAAGGCCCGCGCGACATCGTAGCCGTTCATGCCGGGCAGCCCGATGTCAAGCAAGATAATCTCGGGATGAAATGCGCGCGCGGCTGCCAGGGCGGAAGGCCCGTCGTGAGCCACTTTCACCTCATGACCAATGAACCGCAGAAGCACCGCGCTGCTCTCGGCAGCATCGACGTTGTCATCGACCACGAGGATCCGCCGCCGCGACGGCGCCGCGCGTAACGACCCTTGGGCGGGCCTGTCTTGCTGCCCGGCAGACGGGGTCAGAGCCGGCAGCCGCACGGTGAATTCGCTTCCTGCGCCGGCTCCCGGGCTCGCTGCCGTAACCGTGCCGTCATGCATTTCGACCAGCTTCCGGACCAGGGTCAGACCGACGCCGAGACCGCCCGGCGCCCGTTCCAGGGAGCGATCCCCCTGAATGAAGACGTCAAAAATGCGCGGCAGGAGTTGCGCGTCGATGCCGATGCCGGCGTCGCGCACGCGGATCACTGCTTCGTCGCCTTCGCGTTCACCGGCCAGCCAGATGCAGCCGGCCTTGTTGGTGAACTTGGCGGCGTTGGAGAGCAGATTGTTGACGACCTGGGTCAAGCGCACGGGATCGCCTTCCAGGGCAACCGCCTGGCGCGGCAAGGAGACCTGGAGTTCGTGCCCGTGCGCGTCAATGATGGGCTGAGCCATCTCGACGGCCCGACTGAGCAAATCGGCGAGATCGACGCGCTCCGTGTATAGCTCGATTCTGCCGCGCATGATCCGTGACACGTCGAGCAAATCGTCGACAATGCGCACCAGGTGCTGTACTTGACGTTCGGTTATTTCCCGTGCCTCGCGAGCCAGCTCCGCGGTGACGTTGGGCATGCTCATGATATGCAAGGCATTGCGGACCGGGGCAAGCGGATTGCGCAATTCATGAGCGAGCATGGCCAGGAAATCATCCTTGCGGCGATCGGCGTCCCGGAGCGCCGCATTGGCCTGCGCCAGTTCCGCCGTGCGTTCGGCAATGCGCCTTTCCAGGCCTTCATTCAAGCCGCGGATTTCCTGTTCGGAGCCGCGCGCTTGCTCATAGAGCGCGCGGATCTCCGCAGCAGATTCCTGCAATGAGCGGGACGATTGGGCGATTTGCTCAGCCATACTCCGAAACGCGCGGTCCAGAAGAGCGACCTCATCGCTTCCCGAAAGAGGCGGGGAAAGCTCTTTCCCCTGTCCGAGGCGCTGGGCGTTATCGGTTAGGGCCACAAGCCGGTGGCTGATGCTGTGACTGAAGGCAAAGGCCAGGGCAAGCATGATGGCGAACGCCAGAAGGAACCCGGAAAGCAGCAGCCATTTCTGCCGCTGCTGCGACTTACTCAGGGCCTGGGTGCGTTCCCGGTCGAGATTATCCTCGGTCTTGATGAAGGCCATCATGGCCTGGACAATGCCGTTTTGCAGCCGGGCGTTGGTGTCGCTGCGGGCGCGGGCAAGCGCCGGTTCCTTGCGGCCGGCGGCCGACAGTCGCACGGTCTCGGCATGCCAGGCCATGTACTCGTCGATGGCGGTGGCTATTTCCCGAGCACGGCCGGTTTGGTTTTCATTGTCGCTGACCAGCGTTTGCAGTGCTTGCACGTCTTGCGGAAGTCGCTCGGCGGCGCGTTCGTAAGCCTTGCCCAGGTCGGGATCGGCTGCGAGAATGAAGCCGCGCAGGCCGGTGCCGAGCTCCAGCAGGCTGCGCAGCACCACCTGCGTTTGCTGGAGCACCTCCTTGGAGTGCATGGACCAGGCGACGGCCCGGGCATTGCTGCGCTGCATGTCGGCCAACAGGCCAAAGAAGGCAAGCTGAAAAAGCAACGGCACCGCAATGAGGATGAGGCCCTTCTGGAAAATACTGAGCCTGACCCACATTGAAGCATCCTCACCTGGCGCAGGGCAAATGGATCGACCGCGGGACATGGCCGCCGATTGCGGGCATCGGCGCAGGCAAACTTTTGGCCGGCTCTGCCGGCTGGTTCGATGTGAGGACTGTTTGTGGCATGGCGACGCCTGCCTCGTTATTGCAACGAAGTGGTGCTTTGCCGTGATCCTTCGCGTGGCCATCGTGAGCCATGCCGCGGCCGCCAGACATGAGCGGAGCGGTGGTAGAAATGGTAAGAAAAGGCGCAAACCGAGTCAAGTTTGCTAGGCGAAGGTCGTTTTCGTTGGGCATCCATGCGCGGCTGGCCGGGCCCTTCAAATGTGCTTGACATAGACGGCTGTTCTTGCGCTTAATAGTAAGGCGCCCGGCACCCCTAAGTACATTGCCGTCTATGGAAGAAGGCTCCGCCAGCGGTGAAAAACTGCGCGTGCTCGTCGTAGATGACGACCGCGATACCGCCGATTCCTCAGTCACCGTGCTCAATTTTCTGGGGCATGAAGCGGCAGCCGTCTATCGTGCCGAAAAGGCTCTCGAACTGGCGAGACTCCACCCGCCACACGTCATTTTCCTCGATATCGCCATGCCGGGAATCGACGGCTATCAGCTTGCCCGCGATTTGAAGGCACTCCCTGGCATGGATGATGTGCTGCTGATCTGCATCAGCGGCTACGGAACCGAGAGCGACAAACGGCTGGCTTATGCTGCCGGCTGCGCGTACCACTTCATCAAGCCCGCAGATTGGGGGGAGCTGGCCGACCTCCTGGCGATGGTCAAAGCGGATGTGGCCGGGGAGAACACGCCCTCCGCACGCGTAGCCCAAATCAAGGAAGCGCTGGCGGAGCAAGCCTGCCACGTCCAGGAAAGCGTCCGGCAACTTTCCGAGGACATCCGTGAGCTGCGCAAAATCAGCGACGCAAAACCGTAAACTGGCTCTTCCGTGCAGGCCGTGTACCTCAGCCGACTCGGGCTCTTCGATGTGCCCGACGAGCTTCTCCCAAAGAGACTCCATTCAGGTGCCTCGGTAGCCAGCGCGGGGAGATCGTGGCCCCAAGGCTCCCCGCTCGAAAAAAGCATAAGCTTCTCTGAGGGAGCCGAAAATTGATGTCCTCGGTAATGACCCAGCGACACTGCCCTCGACTAGTACATGTGTTCGGCGGTCATCGCTGTCCAGCCTGATGCGGTAGCGATTGGCTCGCTCCTCAACGAGGAATTGGGCATGGTGATGACAGCCAGGAAACAACCGACCGCCGGCCAAGGTGTTGAGCCAGGATGACGTGTCACGACGGGGAATGAAGACGCCTTCCCCTGGCTCGCCACGCTTCTCCCATTCGACGGCGATCCGGTGAGCGGCGTTCTCTGAGGAAATCCCGAAAAACGCCGGCCAGAGGCGGGGGC
>DASZFN010000505.1:0-3004 GCA_035939715.1 Gemmataceae bacterium
TGTGCTGTCAAACGCTTTCGGCGTAAAAGGCAACAAGCTCTTCTGCAGAGCATGGAGCTTCTAGCCGGAGAGACTCCAGCGGTCAGCTGGGAGAGACCGCCTTGCTCAAGCACGGTTCGCAGCGATTCTAAGCAAAGCGAACCGGCTCGGTAAGGGCGAAGGGCACGCCATGACGCAAGCTGAGATGCAGCTTGCCGTTTGGCTCGTCGCCGCTTGGTCCGTTTTGCGGGATCGGGCCTGATACTACTCAGCTGTAGCAGATTTTTCGCAGCGATCAATGCTCGAGCGCGTCCGGCTCGGCGATGGCACGCAGGTAGCGCGCCAGGAGGTTCTGCACGGCCAGCACGCCTTGCCAGTCGCTGAAGGAGAGCGTGACCTGTGTGCCGTCCTCATTGGCGCGAATATGTTCCGTGGCCTGGGAGAGGTGGTGATGCAGGAAATCGAGGATTTCGGCCAGGCGGGCGGCCTGCGACGGCGATAGCTTTTGCGGCAATGGCGGCAGGGGGTTCTTGCCGACGTAAAGCTCGCCCTCATTGATCGTGATTTCGTCCTTGATGTTGAGGTCAAAGTCGCAGTCAGCCGCCAGTTGTGAGGAGACCGAATTCGCCTGCAGAGTCGGTGGGCCCTGCTCATTACTGCTGCCGCCGCTGGTCAGGGCGCTGATTGGCTTGACCGTGGCACGTAGCGTCGCCCGCCGATCATTGATCTCCTCGTCGGAGCCGAAGAGCAACAGGGACCGCCCCAACGAAATGCGATCGCCAAAGCGCAGCCGGCGAATTTGCACCGTATGGCCGTTGACACGCGTGCCGTTGGTGCTTTCCAGGTCGGTGAGGATGAGGTCGTTGCCGTCCTGCTGGACCTTGGCGTGAAAGCGGCTGACGCGCTCATCGTTGAGGCGAAGGAGATTGCCTTCTTCGCGACCGATGGTTAGCGGCACAGGCAACTCGCGAAACACCCGCCCCTTGTCCACGCCGTCCACTACCTGAAAGGTCACCGTGGGGCTGGCGCCGGGGGGCATCCGAGGACTCTCCATCTCAATCCCTTTCGACAGCAAACGGGGGCTATTGCTTACAGCATAACACAAGCAAGCCGGCAAAGCCTGCGGTCCGGCGCATGGCGCTCGAAAAAGCGACGGGTATTCCGAGGCCCGGTCATTGGCAAATTGCGCAATTGCGGCGCTTTCGGCAGCGGCCTAACACTCCATTTTCGAGCCCCACAGCGTAAAAGTCAATTCCCTTGTTACCGGCCGGCAATTTGGCAAATGCCGAAACCACGTGATTTGCCGCTTGGCAAAGTTGCGGCTGCGCGTCTGGATGCGCACGACCGCCTTTGCTAGCGAGCTTTGTCCTTCCAGATGAGCGAACAGCTCCTTGTAACCCAGAGCCTGGGCGGCTTCGCGGCTGATGGGATGGGGTAAGGCGCGTAATTGCCGCACTTCCTCGAGCAGACCGGCTTTCATCATTTGCCCGACGCGCGCATCGATGCGGGCGTAGAGCTCGGCTCTTGGCAGGTCGAGCCAAAGCACCTGGGGCGGGCTTTCCACGTTCGGCGCAGGTTGGTTGGGCGGCTCGGCTTTCCATTGCTGCTGCCAATCGCTCAGGGGGCGGCCGGTGAGTTCGACGACCTCCAGGGCTCGAATGATGCGCCGTACATCGTTGGGATGAAGCCGTTTCGCTGCCGCCGGGTCAAGCATGGCCAGGCGCTCGTGCAAGGCCTGGGCTCCCGCCTGCTGGGACTCATCGGTCAAGCGGCGGCGCAGTCCCAAGTCAGCCGGCGGGCCGTCAAAGAGACCATAGATCAAGGCTTTGAGATAGAGCGGCGTCCCGCCGACAAACAACGCACGCTTGTTTCTTGATTCAATAAGGCGAACGCAATTCCCGGCTTCATTCAGCCACCAGGCGACGCTGGCTGATTCCCATGGCTCCCGAACATCCAGCAGATGGTGCAGTACCCGCTGACGGAGGTCCGCTCCCGGCTTGGCTGTGCCGATGTCCATGCCGCGATAGAGCGCCATGGAGTCCATGGAAATAATCTCCGCGTCAAGCTTCTCGGCAAGCTCGACGCCGAGTTCGCTCTTGCCACTGCCGGTCGGCCCGGTGAGGACGAGCGCATTGCTAAAGGGAGACGAGAACATACGAGGTATCGTAGCCGAATTCGTGAGAATTCGGGGAGGGCGGCGATCCTGAATTCTTACGAATTCAGCTACAAATCAGGGGAATACGATCACGGAAACACTTTCAACTGCACCGTAACCGGAAAGTGATCGCTGTAACCCCGGGGCGCCTTGTCGTGCTCGTTGCCGAAACGCCAGGGCCGATGACGCCGGTCGTGGGGATTGTAAAGCGTATTCACGGTGTGCACGGACTCGGTTTTGCAGCTCCAACCCAGGTCGTCGAGCAGGCCCGGGGAAATGACGATTTGATCGAAGATGTGCCACTTGCCGCCGTAGTAGTGTGTGCCGAAGCCGGCTTCTAGATCCCTGTCCGCGAACAGATCGAGAAGGGAACCACTCCGCGCCTCTTCCATGCTGCCCGTGGCGTGCAAATGTTCCGTGACGCTCCTGTCCCACGGATCATCGTTGAAGTCGCCGCAGATCAACAGATCTACCTGCGGATTGCTCTTGTGCATGCCGCGAAAGAGACCATAAATCTGATCGCCGTACTTGGCCCGGCCGGTCCTTTCATTGCCGGCCCCTTCCTTGTCGGTGAGCCGGGAAGTCCAGTGCGAGGCAATCACGACCAGGTAATGATTGCTCACCTTGACATGCCCCTCCAGGATCCGCAAGCGCGAGCCATGCAGTCGCGTGCGGTCGCGCTGCACCGGCAGGCGCGTAATGATGGCGGGTGCAATGTGCCGCCCGGCGGATAGGTCCTTCATCAGCACATTGGTGTAGTGCAAAGACGGATCGGACAGCCGGCTGTTGAGGGCGGCGCGGAAGAGTTCTGCGGCCCGAACGCTTTCGACTTCCGCAAGGGCGAGGATGTCGGGACCTCTGCCCTGATTG
>DASZFN010000506.1:0-2513 GCA_035939715.1 Gemmataceae bacterium
ACGGCGTCGCGGGCGTCCTCGTCGTTGTTGAGGATACGTTGGGCAACCTGCAGCATGCGCCCGCAGTTGCTGCGCACACACGTTGCAAAAGCATCCTCGTCGCCGGCGCGC
Organism: Gemmataceae bacterium; assembly: GCA_035939715.1. GTDB lineage: Bacteria > Planctomycetota > Planctomycetia > Gemmatales > Gemmataceae > DASZFN01. The sequence goes on from DASZFN010000506.1 coordinate 112, forward strand.
AATCGCTCAACCAGGTTCGACTCATCCACGACGGCCTCGGGATCACTCGTTCCTGGGACATCATCCATAATCAGGGAGCCTAACAGACCTGCCAGGCATCCGCAATCGCGTAGTGGTACCGTTTGGAAACAAGCCGCCTTGGCATATGCCGTCGCTTCTGTGCATTTAATAACGACGGCTTATCTTGACGGTCTCCACTGGGCAGCGCCTTAGGCGAGCGATCTCTTCCGTAACCGCTCCGGAATCTTCGACTCCAGCCGGTTCGCTGATTCACACTTCCGCTTCCCGCGGCGCATCCACGCCGATGCCCATCACATAAATGGCCACCAGGACGTGCTTGGCGGTCACAATGGCGATAATGGCCGGGATGGGACCCAACGTGCAGACCCAGGCGGTGAGGGCCACGGTGATGAGTGTGCACCACCATTGCCAGAGACGAAGATGCAGCCGGCCCATGCGGCCGTCGTCGTCACCCAGGGCCACGAAGGGCGGCCTGTCTGGAGGAGCTATCTGCGCCATGCCGTTTTTCCTGCTTCGGACGCGGGGCCAATCCGCCGTCTTGCAGCCTACCGCGCCGCCGGCGTGCCGGCAAGCAAACGCTGCACGCATGCTCATTTCGTTTCCGGTGCATAGGTCTTCGGATTGACCAGCACGCCGTTCTCCAGCTTGCCGACAAACAGGGGCCGTCGCGCAGCGTGATTGTTATCGAAAGTCCAGGAGCCGGTAAGGCTTTTGTCAAACGGCGTGCTGGCCATATCGGCCAGCGCTGTGCGAATGTCCGCGGACTTGAAACTCTTGCCGCGGCGCATGGCTTCGAAGAGGACACGCATGCCGTCGAAGGCGAGGGCGGCCTGGGCGTCGGGCGGTTGGTGGTAGCGCTCCTGGTATTTGCTGACAAACTTCTGGTTCTCCTCGAATGCGGCGCCGGCCACGTACGGCATGGCGGCGTAGACGCCATTGCTGGCCTCCTGGTCCAGCGTCAGGTGCTCGGCATCGCCGCCGAAGAGGACGGGCGCCTTGATGCCGGCCGCCAACAACTTGGCGCGCAGCCTGCCGAGATCGACTGCGCTTCCCGCATGGAGGATGGCGCCGGGCTGCGCTTTCTTGAAGCGTTCGACCAGCTCGGAAAGATCGCTGGGGTTCTTGTAAGTCCACGGATTGACGTGGCTGGTGTTCGATTTTGAGAACTCGCGTGCAAAGGCGTCGGCCAGCGTGGTGGCGGCTCGCTCTCTGCCGTCCACCAGGATCGCCACCTGCTCCACCTTCAATTCCTGCCTGGCGAAGCGTGCCAACGTTTGACCCTCGAAAGCAAGCCCGACGTTGACTGAAAAGGCGTTTGGACCCGGGGATTCCGGGGGCAGCCCGGCAAACGCGACGAGCGGCACATCGTACGCCTGCGTGGCTCGTTCCAGGAGTTCCACCTGGTTGAGGTGCGTTCCGCCCAGCAGGGCGTGCACGCGATTGACGGTGATGAGACGCACGGCCACAAACTCCAGCTTGTCCGTCTCCTCGGGCGGATAGGACGGATGCAACACGTTGATGGTGCGGCTGAGGATGCGGTTCGGCTCCTGGTTAATTTCTTCAACCGCCAGGGCAATGGCTTGCTTGGCGTGTTCGCCGATCTCCTTATCGGGACCGCTGAAGGGAGCGATATGGCCAAGGAAGACCGGTTCGGGATTGGGACCGCGATGGCAACCCGTGGTCAAAACGACGCCCAGGAGGAATATGGCGAACGGACGGCATGGCATAAGGCGCCCTCAACTATGGGATTTTGCCCGGCATGCAGTTTAGGAAGTTTACGGGCTGGTCGCAAGCGCAGCACTACAGTTGCAGCGGCCGCCAGCTCACATCGGTGCGGGTGTGCGGCGTGAACTGGTCCTCGCCGAGCTGCTGTTGATAGGCTTCATAAGCGGCGCCGCCGGCCTGGGGGATATCGGCAATGCTCAGGTTAAGCTGCTCCCGATAGAAGACGATATCGTCGGTGCTGGCCGCGTTGACGAACTCCTGCGCCGGCAAGGCCTGCTTGACCTGGCCGCGGAAGTAGTCGCCTTCCGGACCCGGCGGCACGGCCAGGATCGCGACTTCCTTTTGTCCGGAGCGGCTGGTGAGTTGCGGCACCGCTTCCTCGAAGGCCCCGGACAGTTCAGCAAGGACAGCGGGATCGGCGCGGTGTTGCTGAACGTAGATTTCGGCGGCGTGCGCCCGCGTCATCTGTGACTCGCCGAAGGTAGTGACTTCGCGATACACGGCCTCTTGCAATTCCTTGAAAAACAGGGCCGAGGCCGTGCACACGTGCAGGTTCTGCTGGAAATGCCGGGCCATGAGAATGTGGATCTGCTCTTGCAGCGCGGCGGTTTCCTCCGGCGTGAGACGGGCGAGCACCTGGGCGGCTCCCTCCTCGA
>DASZFN010000507.1:0-10482 GCA_035939715.1 Gemmataceae bacterium
GGGCGTAACCCGCAAGCGCTAGGCATGGTATTGATGGTAGTCGGGGAGGCTCTTATCCTGCAATCAGCGGCGCTTTGGGTGCTGATCCCGCTCACCCTCATCTATCTGGAACTCCTCGTGGGACCGTTCAAGTCACGACAACTGGCAAAGGAGTTCGGCGCCGACTACGCGGTCTATGCAGCGCGCGTCAGAAAATTGGTACCGCACCTGCGCTGACATGTTCATCTCCACTTCATGATCTCGCGAATGTGAAAATCATCCGCCTGGCCGCTGCGCACGCGATGGCGCTCGCGTAGAAGGGCCGTAATCTGTCGCTCGGCGTCCTCGATTCGCTCAGAAGGTTTCACGCGCACCCGAATGGAATCCAGAGCTACCTTCGTCAGGTCCGCTTCGAGCCCCCCGCCGCTTGATGCGCCCGGCGGCATCGGCTCTTGCAAGACGGGGTAGAGCTGAGCCAGCGTGCTTGTGCCGCTTGCATCGTTGGCGCCAGCGCCTCCCTTGCCGTTCTTTGACTGAGACTTACTTCGCAGTTCCCGTATGACCGGCCACGGGGCCAGGAGGATGTCATCTTCATCTAGCCCGGATACGTCCTCTCCTTTCCGCGACAGGACGCCGATCACTTTCAAGCGCAGGCCGTCGAGACCAAGACGTATCGTTTCGCCAAGCGGCGACCGATCCTCAAAGAGTTCGTGGACGAGTGTCTGTCCCACCACGCAGACCTTCCGGGCTGCCAGGATGTCCTGATCCGTGAACATCTTGCCCGAGGCAAGGTTCGTCCAATCGCGTGTTTGCAGGAAAGCGGGCGTGCTGCCATAGATATGAGTGGGAACCCAGGTGTGTTCGCCGTAAGCGGCTTGCGTGCGCGCCAACAGCACGGGCGCTGTGCTCAGCACAGCCGGACACTTCCGCGCCACAGCGCCGGCATCCGCCAGCGTGAGCGTTTTGGCCGCCTCCGCTCCAGACCTCACGCCGTGCTCGGAGCCTGGCAGGATGAGCAACTCGCCCGTTTCAACCGGGGTTGGGGCGCCACGGACGGCAAGGATGATGGCGCGGATAGCGTTGTAACAGGCCGTGGCCTTGGCGAAGTAGGTCGTAACCTTGGGAGTAACCTTCGCGACACCGGGCTGCCGTCCTCCCGTTTTCCGGGGCGGCCGGCTCGTATTGCCCGGCTCGGCGGTCACGATCTCGACATGCGCGGTCATGTAAGGGAGAAGCTTAATATGGGTGGCTTCAACGTTGATCACCACGGTGTAGGTCACCACGTTTTGTGTCATGCTGGCGTTCAGCCGCGGCTGGTCCGCCGCAACGGCGCCGTTGAAATGCTCATTGGGAAATGCGTCCACCGTGAAATGAACCGTCTGGCCCGATTTAATGCGGCCAACGTCGGCTTCCTTAACCATCGCCCAGACTTGCAGACGATTGACGTCCCTGGCGATGAGGAACAGGCTCGTCGCGTTCAAGCCGATGACGACACTCTGGCCGACATTTATGCGGCGGTCGATGATGATGCCCTTGATCGGGGCGCGAATGGTGGTGTAGGCAAGATTGGCCTCGGCTTCCTTGAGGCCGGCTTGGGCCAGCTCCACATCGGCGCGGGCTAGCTCGGCTTCTGCCTTGGCGATCTCCTGGCGCCCCCGGGCGTGGTCACTGTCCTCGCGCGTAATTGCCTGTCTCTTGCTGAGTTCTCTCGCGCGTTGCGCTTCACGGTCCGTCTGGACCGCCTTTGCCTCCGCGAGCTTGAGCGCTGCCTGGGCCTTGTGAAGCTGGGCCCTGGCCCGGTCCACACCCGCCTGGTAGAGAGTCGGATCGATCTGCGCCAGCACTGTCCCGGCCTCGACCCGTGAGTTAAAGTCGATGGCCTTCTTGGCATCGCCCGGATCCACGCCCAGGCGCTGCACCTGGCCGGCTACCTGCGCGCCGACATCGACCAACTCCTCGGGTTGGAGCACGCCAACGGCCTTCACCGTGGCCGTGATGCTGCCACGCTTCACCACTTCCGCGCGAACCTCATCGCCAGGCGCGGCGGAAGCGAGGAGCAACCACAGGACAAACGACCAAGAGAGGATTTTTGACATGGGAATCTCCCGAGAGCAGAGGAAACAGCGTATGGAAGACTAAAGGGGCAATCGTGAATTATGCCAGCCTGACATAGCCTCATCGATCTACGAACAGCGCCCTGTGCCGCGTCAGCTTCCAGCTTTCCATCGCGTCCGCCACCGGCTTGGCACCAAGGCGGCACAGTCCTTTGGTTCCATTCTACACCGGCAGCGAAGATTTCAGAGGGTACCGCAGAGCGCGCTCGCAGGATTCAGCTCGAAGAAGCGCAGAACGGTAAGGAAGTCGGCACCGCCATCTTCAACCAACCACAAGGCCTAATTGTCTGACCACCTGGCGGCTGCGACAGCCGCCCGAGTATTGGAAAACTGCCATCTATCCCCTAAGATGCGTTCGCGTCTTGATTCACCCCCATTGCTGCTTCACTCCGAGGCTCCCATGGCTCTCGCCGCCAGTGGTGTGCTGGACCGTTCTCCGTCGTTTCCTCGGCTTTGCCTGCTCATCTGCATCGGGTTTATCGGCGTCGTCGTTGACAGAGCCGGCCTGCAGGCCCAGGCGCCGCCGGCCGCCGCCAAGGCCGCGCCCGTGGCAATCGATGCTGCGTCAGCGCAGGCCCTGGCGCTCGATCAGAAGGTCATGGCAGATGCCAGGAACAGTTCGGAAGTGCTCAAAAACCTTACCTACCTGAGCGACGATATCGGCGCCCGGCTGACCGGATCGGCTAGCCTGCGGCGCGCCAACGACTGGACCGCCCTGAAGATGCAGGAGTACGGCCTGAGCAATGTCCACCTGGAGCCGTGGACCATCCCGGCCGCCTGGGAGCGCGGCAGGGCGACGGCCCGGATCGTCGAGCCGGACAACGGCCGCACGCTCAGCGTCGCGGCCATGGCCTGGACGGCCGGCACCAACGGCAAGGTCAGCGGCGACGTCGTCATCATCAAAGCGCAAAACTCCAGGGAGCTTGCCGGCTACAAGGGGAAGCTCAAAAATGCCATCGTCCTTCCGGGGCCGCCTGCCGCGGTGCGGCCGATCGGCCAGAAGGGCTGGGACTTATGGATGGGCCGGCCGGCGAGACAAACGGCATCGGTTGCTCCGCCGGCCCCGAAGGCTGTCGGCAAACCCCAGGCCGGCGGCAACGGCAAGGCTCCCGCCCCAACGACGCCCGCGGCCGCGAACGGACCGCCAAATCTGTTCTCCCTGTACCGCCAGATGACCTTCGGCCGTGAGCTGACGGAGTTTCTGCGCGCCGAGGGTGCTGCCGCCCTGCTGCAGGACGCGGCCAAGCCGCACGGCCTGCTCAACATGAGCGGCAGCTGGGGCACTTCAACCGACCGCGGCAACGCCGTGGACCCGCTGCCGACTCTTTTCGTCGTTCACGAACACTACGCCCTCTTGCACCGCCTGGCCACGCGACCCGCGCCGGCACGAACCCGCGTCGAGCTGGAGGTCGTCAACAAAGTCATTCCCGGACCGGTGGTCTGCTACAACACCGTTGGCGAGATCCGTGGCCGGGACAAGCCCGATGAACTCGTCGTGCTCGGCGCCCACCTCGACTCCTGGGACCTGGGCCAGGGGACGACCGACAATGGCACCGGCAGCATGGTCGTACTCGAGGCCGCCCGCATTCTGGCCCGCTGCGGCGTGCAGCCGCGACGTACCATCCGCTTCATCCTGTTCACGGGCGAGGAGCAGGGCCTGCACGGCTCGCAGGCTTATGTGAAGCAACACAAGGACGAGATGGCCCGGACGTCGATGTGCCTGGTCCACGACACCGGCACCGGCCGCGTGGAGAGCATCGGCCTGCACGGCCGCAAGGCCGCCAGGCCGATTCTTGAAGCCGAGCTGGCAACGCTCAGGCAGGTTGGACTTCAGGAGCTGAACCTCGGCTTCCTGCCCGGCAGCGACCACATGCGCTTTCACCTCGCCGGCGTGCCCGGATTCCTTTGCGACCAGAATATGGACGACTACTTCCTCACCCACCACTCCCAGTCCGACACGCTGGACAAAGTCAACGAGGCAGACCTGATTCAGGGCGTCCAGGTAATGGCCGTGGCGGCGCTGCGCGTCGCCAACTTGCCGCTGCTGCTGCCGCGGAATTAGCCCGGATGGCGTAAGGACTCGCGATCAGGGCGCGCAGCTTTTCCTGATCCAGCAGGAGCTGATCGACTTTCAGCTTTTGCGATTGCTATTACGAAGCCGCGGTCGACGACAGGTCGGAGTCGAGCTAGGCCGGCCGGTAGCGGGTGATTGTCGGCACCCGATCGAAGTCGGCGTCCGTGCTGGCGAGCAGAGTCAAGCCATGGGCTTGCATGATTGCTACTATTAGCCCGTCCCCGTAGAGCAACCCGTGCTGGCGGCCGAGGTCGACCGCGAGCGATGTGTGGCTTTTCGCAACGGGCAATACATCGAGCCCGATCAGGGTGATTTCGTCCACTGCCTGGCGTGCACGAACGAGTTGCTGGATCTCGGCAGGGTGCTTGCGCAACCGTTGGGCAATGCCCTTCGCCGGCCAACCGAATCGCTGGCAGGCTTCGATAGTCATGAGCCTGTGCACGGCTTCACCGAGGACGTGGGATGATGTGAAGCCAGTGATTTCTTTGTTGTCGATCCGGTCAAGCAGCTTCTGGCAGGCGGAGCCGTACCGTGGATGAGCCGTGAAGTAGTACAAAAGGACATTTGCATCTACAAAAATCGCGTCACGTGCGGCGATCGCATCGAACGTCATGGCCCCTCCAGGGGGTCATTCCCGGCATCGTCGATGAGGTAATCGAGGTCCTCAAGAGAGCCGGTCCACTGAATCATTCCGTAACCGGAGTTACCGGCAACGACAGGTTCATGAATCGTCAGCTTGATCCGCTGCTTTTCATGGAACGGCAGTGGCTTGTCTGGATGGAGAACGCCGTTTTCGTACGTGGCTTCGATTGTAATCGCCATGCAAGAACTCCTGGCTCGTAGGACGAGTCATGTGCTCAGCGTAGCAAAGATATCCCGACCGAACCAGTCCGGAGAGGTGAACCGGCTGGGATTGAGAATCACTGGCGGGCCTTCACGCGGATTGAGTCTTTTTCGCCTCATGGTCCGGTTATTTCTTGGCAAGGGCCATTGCTCGGCACAAATTGACCAGCCGCTACGAACTCGAACCGGTACACCGGAATACACCGGACACGGAGCTCTTGGACGATCTCAAGCGGGTCGCACGAGAGTGCAGCACAGTGACCATTCGTCGATGCGACGAGCGCGGGCGCTTCAGCGCCTCAGCTCTTCAAAGGCGCTTTTGTTCGTGGCATGCGGCGCTTGAGCGCGCCGGACTTATCAAGGTCCGAAATGTAAGCGTGTCGGAAAAAGTGCAGGTCGCGTGAGATCATCTCAATCCAGACGATTTAGCGAAGCTTTCGCTTCCTGACTTAGCCGCGCAGCCACGGCACCACCAGCAAGCGTGCGGAGCAGCCGTTGTGATTCAATGGTCCCCAGGTGTTCCAGAATTTCGACCGCGCGTAACTCACGCAACTTGTTGCCGGATGGACTTTGGTCGAGTCTTTTCAGAAGGCTTTCGATCTGCCGACGCGATTCCGGCGACGCTTTGCCGGCGAGTACGATTCGCAGGGCTGATTCGACCTGCTCGCCGAGGTTCTCGAGTTCCTGGGCGGCCTTTGTTCGTACCGCGAAGTGGTCGCTGTCGAGGTCTGCAATCCATTGCCTCACCTGCTTGGGATTCTCGGCAGCCGCAGGTTGTAGCCTTGTCCGTAGGAAGGTTTCTGCCTGCGCCGGCGCCGCCGTGAGAGTCTGGATTGCTTCATAAGCCTTGGCCGCATCATCGCTGGCCAGCTCTTTCCAGAGGGATTCCAACTCGCTTGCTGACAGGATTTTCATAGGGGTTTGCCGGGCACTCCCGAGCGCACTCATATCCCAGATGAGTGTTGTCCCATCTTCGCTTGCCGAAGCCAGAACTTTTCCATCAGGGGAGAAACCAACGGAGACGACGACGTTTTGATGTGCCGTGAACTTGCGTAGTTCCTTTCCAGTGGCGACATTCCAGACACGCACTGAATTGTCCTGGTGCTCCCAAATGGAGCCGCTCGCTGACGCCGCATACCTCTCATCAGGCGAGAGAGCGACCGAATGGACCGGCAGCTCATGCCCTTGAAAGAGGCGACGCTCCTTGCCCGTGTCCACCTCCCACACGCTGGCCCTGTTGTCGATGGCCATCATCGTCACGCCGAACGCTGCCAACAAGCGGATTGTCAATTCAACGAAGCGGTAACCCTTTGGGCGGGTGTACGGGAGAATGCAGACCTGCTGGGGCTGCGCACGGCCGGCAGATCTGTCGCCGCCCCCGGCTCGCACCGGGCCAGGGTAATGTGCGGGGCGTACCGGCTAGGGTCTGGCCGAGAGGGTCTTCAATGCCGTCTGGCGTTTCGACTTCACCGCGCCGGGCTTCTGCTTGCTCAACGCTGGCCTTGGCGTGGACTCGCACAGGCTGCGGTCCTGGATGGTGGAGTTGAAAGATCGCTTGAGCGAAATTGCACTTAGTCGAGGCGGCAAGCCGTTCGTGTTCCGGTCTATGGCCCGCTTCGACCAGCAGGAGACGACGAAGTTTCACCTGGACGGCGCTCCCGATCAGTCGATGCTGATCTTGGGCTACGAGCCATCGAGCGTTCCCAGCCGGCTGTTTCTGGCCGATTATGCCCGTGCGGCGTTCGACCTGGGCATCGCCCCGCAGCAGTTTTTGCAGGACTACAACCCGATGTACCGCCGCGGAGAAGAACTGCTGGCCCGCTACGTCACAGAGCTTCCCCAGCCCGCGGACGGCGAATCCCGGATTCTGCTCGTCAACAATAGTACGCTGCCGTTCACCGAGGGCCGCACGAACCCGCTGGGGGTGATGCACAAGGCCAGTATCGTCACGCCGAACCACGCCAGGAAGCGGATTGTCAATTCAACGATGCTGACTGTGGACGACGGCGAGGCGATTGGCCACGAGCAGCAGCACGAGTTCGTCAGCACGGACAAGATCAGCCAGAAGATTTATTGAGGCGGGCTTCATTCAGGTCACGCTCGACCACGGCGCGCAGGCCGGGCGACTTCCGCCGTCGTGAGCGAATGCGGTCGTAACGTCGGGGCCGAAGCAAAGGTTATGGCCTGATGTTTGACCAAAGTTCGGCAGGGGCGAAGCGTATCAGGTGAGCGGGGTTTCCAGTGGCTATGACAGCGGGCGTGTTCAAGCAGAGTGCCTGTGCCGCCAGAATTACGTCTGCGTCAATTGCCGGGTCCGGCGCCGTTGGCTTTCCGGTGCTACGGGCTTGCGCCCACAAGCGAGCGGCCAGCCGCATTGCGGCGGTTGTCAGAGGCAGGTATTCGAGCTTGGCAGCGAGCAGGTCCAGATTGATCAGGGCGTTTTGGCTGCCCGCGCGGAGCGAGTTCGCGGCGAACTTCGTAATCAGCTATCTCCGGCACAATCCCCAGACCAAAGCCGGTTTTCATTCATGGCTTTAACTACGTCATAGCGACCGTCATCTGCGGGGAGCAATTGCGTGGCCTCGACCCAATCGCTGATAGTCGCAGCGCACTGAAGTCTTCGTCTGATTCCCTCTTCGCCTGCCGCGACTGTTGATGAGTTTGCTTTTGCAATGGTCACGTCAACGGTTTCCCCCTCCTCGAGTGGCAGCGGCTTGACAGGACGCAAAACGCCCTGTTCGTAAACAGCTCGAATAGTAATGCTCATGCCCAGGCCTCCCCGCGGGGCGTCGTGTTCTACAGAAGAGTCGCCATGGAGCCATGTTATCTCACCTTCCTCATTCCAACAACGGGCCGCGAATCTACGACGGCTAAGGGAATGCCGTTGGCATCGGTGCGCATAGAAGCAGCAAGACAGGCTGGCGCTGGTCACGCGCGACCGGGGCCTTCATAAGATATTGACATGACGAATTCCCGCGCACTTGTAGCCGGCTGGTTGCGAGCGCGTTTGCGGCGGAACGCCTGACGGCCACTCCTCAAACGCATCCTCGATAATCCATGGCTTTCTCGACCACTTTGGTCGCCGGAAGCCTCCCGGGCCCGCAAGGATAGGAGTCGCCATGCCGATCAGCATCGTTTGCCCGTCGTGCGGCACCACGCTCAACGCTCCGGATCATCAGGCTGGCAAGAGCGGCAAATGCCCGAAATGCCAAACGCGCCTGGAACTGCCGCCGGCCACGCCCGCGCCGGCGGACCGAGAGATTGAGGCGTTCCAGGTAGCCGGCTTGCCTGCATCGCGTGGGCCGCTGATGGAAACGGCTACCCCGTCTGCTCCCGCGGAGGCAGCGGAGCCGGACGTGCGCCGCAAGCGGCGCAAGAAGAAGCCGAAGGGATTTCTCGGCCGTCTGCCCCTGCCGTCCGTGAGCGTTAATCCGGACCTGGTGAAACTTTTGCTCGGCATGGCTGCGGTGCTGGGCCTGGGGTTCGCCGGTTTCCATGGTGTGCGCATGGCACTGCGAGCGGCGCCGCCGCCGGTCATCGCCGCCGAAAGCTGGCAGCCCGTCGAAGTCGCCGGCCGCTTCAAGATCCTTCTGCCGGGGCCTTCCCATCCGATTACCCTGGCGGCAGCCGGCATGCAGATGACGCAATACAATTGCCAGCCGGATAAGGATTCGATCTACGCGGTCGCCTACACCCTTGACGTGCTGCCGCCGAACCGCCGCGGACTGCCGGCCGAGACTCTGCTCAACGATGCTTGCGACGCGGCGATGGCGAACACAAAAAGCCAGGGCGCCGTGGAAGTGAGCCGCCGTTCAATCCAGCTCGGCCCGTACGAGGGCAAGGAGTTGATCAGCGAAATCCCGCGGCACAGCGCGAAGATGATTTCACGAGCCTACGTGGTGCACGGGCGGCTTTACACGGCCATGGCTGGCGCCATCGGCTTGGAGCCCGATCATGCCAACGTGAAGCGGCTATTCGAGTCGTTCGAGATCCTCGATCAGGGCGCCGCCGCGCCCCCCGCGGACCAGCCTGCGCCAGCTCCAACCACGCCGCCCTCAGGTCAGCCGGGATCTGCTCCGGCCACGCCGCCCGCCAACACCGGACCGCCAGCCGTGGCGGAAACGCCCAGTAAGAGCGAACCGCGCGGGAAGGTTCGCCTACGTGCGGAACCGGGTCGCCCATTCCAAACAAAAACGCCCGGTAAGAGCGAACCGCGCGCGAAGGTCGCCGAAGGCGGTGAGCCCGGCAACTTGCTCATCAACGGTAGTTTTGAGGATGGGCCGGAGCCCACAGGCGAGGGTTCGATGCCGCTGGAGAAGGGTTCAGACGTCATCAAGGGCTGGCGCGTGACGCGCGGTTCGATCGATTACGTCGGCCGCTACTGGCAAGCCGCACACGGCACGCGCAGCATCGACCTGGACGGCTCGACCCGTGGCGGCGTCGAGCAGACCTTCGCGACCAGAAAGGGTCGGAAATACCGAGTAACCTTCCATATGGCCGGCAATCCCCACCCGATCGAAGGTCCGTCTTTGAAGAAGCTCGGGGTTCAGGCCGCCAACCAAAGCGCCGAGTTCGAATTCAATACGAACGGTCGGAGCAACCAACACATGGGCTGGGTGACCAAGACGTGGGAGTTCACCGCCGCCGCCGAGCAAACCACGCTCGAGTTCTACAGCCTCGCGGGTCAACTTTGCGGACCGACGCTGGATAATGTTTCGGTCGTGGAGATCAAGGATTGACCATGGTCCGAGTTTTCTTACGCCGAAGGCGTTGCACAACACAGCCCAGGGTCGCGGCAGCGCACCCTGGGAAGACAGCCGTTGCCTCGCGGGACCTACCCTGAAAGGGTTGTATAAAGAACGACATCGGTTTGTGCAAGCCTTTCAGGGTAGACGAACTCCGGCGAGTATTTGTCCCAGGGTGCGCTGCCGCGACCCTGGGCTGTGTTCTGCAACGCCGTTGGCGTAAAGAGGCGTGGCTTTCTACCAAGCAGTTCGGAGGTCCTTATGGCCAGAATAACCAGCAGTCTTGTCGCGGTTGGGCTAGCACTTTTCGCGGTCATGTTAGCCGACGCGCAGTCCCCGCCCGCTGCCGGCCCATATCACGTCGCCGAGATCTTCCAGGTCGGCGGCGCGGGCGGCTGGGACTACATTACCGTCGATGCGGAGCACAAGCACCTCTATCTGCCGCGCACCACCCATACGATGGTGCTCGACGCTGCCACGGGCAAGACCGTCGCCGATATCCCCGGGCAAAAGGGCAACCACGGCGTGGCCCTGGTCCCCAGCGCCGGCCGCGGCTTCATCACGGACGGCAAGGACGGTTCCGTCGTCGTTTTCGACCTGAAGAGCTTCGAGGTGCTCGGCAAGGTCAAGGCCGCCGACGATGCGGACGGCATCATCTACGACCCGGCCAGCCGCAAGGTCCTGGTGTCGTGCGGGGACGCCGGCGTGGTGGTCCCCATCGCGCCGG
>DASZFN010000508.1:0-9943 GCA_035939715.1 Gemmataceae bacterium
CTTCACGGTGACGGGCAACCCCGCCCATGGCACGCTCAGCGGCACGGCGCCCAGCTTGACCTATACACCGGCCGCCGGCTACTTTGGCACAGACAGTTTCCAGTTCACCGACAGCAACGGCACCGCCACCAGCGCTGCCGCCTCCGTGTCGATCACCGTGGTCGGCCAGCCGACCGCCAATGCCCAGTCGGTGAGCGCGCTTCAGGATACGCCGGCGAACGTTACGCTCACGGCCAGCGATCCCAATTCCCCGCCAAAGGCTCTGAGCTTTACGGTCACGGTCAATCCCGCGCACGGCACGCTCAGCGGCACGGCGCCCAACCTGACCTTTACACCGGCTGCCGGCTACTTTGGAGCGGACAGTTTCAAATTCACAGCGACCAATGGCGTCGCCACCAGCGTTGCCGCCACGATCTCCATTACGGTGGTTGGCAAGCCGACGGCCGACGCGCAGACGGTGACGGTGCCGCAGGATACCGCGACCGCCGTCACACTTACCGGCTCGGATCCCAACACCCCGGCGCTGCCTCTGACTTTCGCGGTCACCGTTAACCCGAGTCACGGCACGCTCAGCGGCACGGCGCCGAACCTGACCTATACGCCCGCGGCCGGATATTTTGGACCGGACAGCTTCCAGTTTACGGATAACAATGGCCAGCTCACGAGCGCCGCGGCCACCGTTTCGATCACCGATGTGGGCAAACCCACGGCCAATGTCCAGGCGGTGACCGTGCCGCAGGACACGGCAACAGGCGTTACGCTCACCGGCTCCGATCCCAATTCCCCGCCCCGCTCGCTGACCTTCACCGTGACCGTCAACCCCAGCCATGGCACGCTGAGCGGCACCGCGCCGAGCCTGACCTATACACCGGCCGCCGGTTACTTCGGCCCGGATAGTTTCCAGTTCACGGTGAATAATGGCGTGCTCACCAGCGCGGCCGCCACGGTTTCCATTACCGATGTAGGCAAGCCCACCGCCAATGCGCAAGCGGTAACCGTGCCGCAGGATACGGCTACAGCCGTCACCCTCACCGGCTCCGATCCGAACACGCCGCCGCTGAAGCTTACCTTTACCGTATCCGCTAATCCCAGCCACGGTACCGTGAGCGGCACGGCGCCGAATTTGACCTATACACCGGCCGCCGGCTACTTCGGCCCGGATAGCTTCCAGTTCACGGTGAGCAACGGCGTGGTCACCAGTGCCGCGGCGACCGTTACCATCACCGACGTCGGCAAGCCCACCGCCAACGCCCAGACCGTCACGGTGCCGCAAGATACGGCTACAGCCGTCACGCTCACGGGGTCGGATCCGAATACCCCGCCACTCGGGCTGACGTTTACGGTCTCTGCCAATCCCAGCCATGGTACGCTGAGCGGCACGGCGCCGAATTTGACTTACACGCCGGCTGCCGGCTATTTCGGCGCGGATAGTTTCCAGTTCACGGTGAACAACGGCGTGGTCACCAGCGTCGCCGCCGTGGTATCGATAAACGACGTCGGCCAGCCAACCGCCAACGCCCAAGCGGTGACGGTGGCTCAGGACACCGCCAGCGCCATTACGCTGACCGGTTCCGATCCGAATACCCCGCCCCGCTCTCTGACTTTCTCCGTGACGGTCAACCCCACTAATGGCACGCTGAGCGGCACGGCGCCGAACCTGACCTATACGCCCAACGCCGGTTATTTCGGCGCGGATAGCTTCCAGTTCACGGTTAATAATGGCGTGCTCACCAGTGCGGCCGCCACGGTTTCGATCACCGATGTCGGCAAGCCCACGGCCAATGCGCAGGCCGTAACCGTGCCGCAGGACACAGCTACCGCCGTTACGCTCACCGGCTCCGATCCGAATACTCCGCCACGCACGCTGACCTTTACGGTAACCGCTAATCCCAGCCACGGCACGCTGAGCGGCACGGCGCCAAACCTGACCTACACGCCGGCCGCCGGCTATTTCGGCGCGGATAGTTTCCAGTTCACGGTGAGCAACGGCGTGGTCACCAGCGCCGCCGCCACCGTTACCATTACCGACGTCGGCCAGCCGACCGCAAATGCCCAGACCGTCACGGTGCCGCAAGATACGGCTACAGCCATCACCCTCACGGGCTCGGATCCGAATACTCCGCCACGCACGCTGACGTTTACGGTCTCTGCCAATCCCAGCCACGGCACGCTGAGCGGCACGGCGCCGAACTTGACTTACACGCCGGGTGTCGGCTATTCCGGCGCAGACAGTTTCCAGTTCACGGTAAGCAACGGCGTGGTCACCAGCACCGCCGCGACTGTTACCATCACCGACGTCGGCCAGCCAACCGCCAACGCGCAAACGGTGACGGTGGCTCAGGACACCGCCACCGCCATTACCCTCACCGGCTCCGATCCGAACACGCCGCCACGCACGCTGACCTTCACCGTTACGGCGAACCCCAGCCACGGCACGCTGAGCGGCACGGCGCCGAACCTGACCTACACGCCGGCCGCCGGCTACTTCGGCGCGGATAGCTTCCAGTTCACCGTGAATAATGGCGTGCTCACCAGTGCGGCCGCCACCGTGTCCATCACCGATGTCGGCCAGCCGACCGCCAACGCCCAGGCCGTCACGGTGCCACAGGACACCGCTACAGCCGTCACCCTCACCGGCTCCGATCCGAATACCCCGCCGCGCACGCTGACCTTCACCGTTACGGCAAACCCCGGCCACGGCACCCTGAGCGGCACGGCGCCAAACCTGACCTATACGCCGGCGGCCGGCTACTTCGGCGCGGATAGCTTCCAGTTCACGGTGAGCAACGGCGTGGTCACCAGCGCCGCCGCGACCGTTGCCATCACCGACGTGGGCAAGCCGACCGCCAACGCCCAGTCCGTGAATGTGCCCCAGGACACCGCCACAGGCGTCACCCTGACGGGCTCCGATCCAAACACGCCGCCGCTGGCCCTTACCTTTACCGTGACCGCCAATCCCAGCCACGGCACCCTGAGCGGCACCGCGCCGAACTTGACCTATACGCCCGCCGCCGGCTATTTTGGACCGGACAGCTTCCAGTTCACCGTCAATAACGGTGTGCTCACCAGTGCGGCGGCCACGATTTCCATCACGGATATCGGCAAACCGTCCGCCAATAGCCAGTCGCAGAGCACCGGCCTCAACACCGCGGCCAACATCACGTTGACCGGCTCGGATCCGCAGGGTCAGACGCTTTCGTTTACGATTTCGGCAAATCCAGGACACGGGACGCTGAGCGGCTTCAATGCCAGCACAGGGGCAGTGACCTACACGCCCGACACCGGTTTCGTCGGGACCGATACATTCCAGTTCACGGTCACCAACACCTCCAACCTGACCAGCAGCGCGGCCACCGTCTCGGTCGCGGTCAAGCAGGCCACGATCAGCGGCGATGTAGCTGTGGCCTGGGGCAGCCAAACGGCCAGCCTCGCGACCGCCACCGACGGACTCCGGCTCTTGCCCGCGGGGCGCAAGACCGATATCCCGTGGATGAACGTCAAGTCGATCCAGGTGACCCTGAGTCAGGCGACAACGCTCACGGCGGCCGATGTCACGGTCAGCGGAGTAAACGTTGCCAATTACGGGCCGGTCACCGTTAGCGGCTCGGGCACCAGCTTCACCATCACGTTCGCCGCGCCCATCGCCAAGGCCGATCGCGTGACGGTCACCATCAGCAACGCGACCATCGCCACCTTCACGCGGCGGCTGGATATCTTGCCGGGCGACTTCAAGGACCAGGGCTACGTCGACATCGCCGACGTGGTCGCCATCCTCATCGCCAGCCGGAGAGCCTACGATCCGTTCGCCGACATCAACGGCGACGGCAAGGTGGACAGCAGCGGACCCAACAGCGACGTGGCTCTGGCCCGTCTTCTGATCGGCACCAAGCTGCCTTGATGGCATGCTTACTCGCGTCCTGTGCGGATTAAGGGGACAGGGAGCCCTGTCCCCTTATCCACATTTACCCTGTTGTTAAAGAAGACGGCTCGCTGCCGTTGCCTACAATTCCCTTTCAGCAAACCTCCCCATCGCCTCGAGGGCTATCATGGGACTACACCACTGGATAAGCGGGCTCCTGCTTGGTTTCGCTGTCGCCGCGCCGGCCGCCGGCGACGAGAAGGAAACAGACGGCTTCGTGCCGATGTTCAACGGCCGGGACCTGAGCGGTTGGGTGAACGTCAATTGCGCCCCCAGCACTTTCTTCGTGAAAGACCAGCAGATCATCACGACCGGCAAGCCGACGGGTTACCTGCGCACCGCCAGGCAATACGAGAATTTCATCGCCGAGTTCGACTGGATGCACGTGCCTCCCGCGCCGGGGGCGGTCGGCAACAGCGGCTTCTTTGTTTGGGCCGATCCCATCCCGGCTGTCGGCACGGGCTACACGCGCGGCATTGAGGTGCAGGTGCTCGTCAACCTCACCTATCGCGACAAGAAGACCGGCGCCGTGACGGCCACCAGCCAGGGCGATCTCTTCAGCATCTGGGGCGCGAAGTGCGTCCCGGACCGGCCGCATCCGCTGGGCTGGGCCCGCTGTCTCCCGGCCGAGGGTCACTGCAAGGGCGCCAACGAATGGAACCACTACCGCGTCGAAGCCAACCATGGCGTCATCAGGCTAGCGGTCAACGGCACGGTCGTCTCCGGTGTAAGCCAGTGCACGCCGCGGAAGGGCTATCTCGCCCTCGAATCAGAGGGCTCGGAATGCCGCTTCCGCAACCTGAAGATCAAGGAGCTGCCCAGCACCCAGCCCGCGCCGGACGAAGTTGCCGACCTGGCGCGGGGGCACCAGAGCCTGTACACCGGCCTCGACCTGTCCGGCTGGCAGACGGACGAGACCGCCCGAAAGCACTGGCAGCCGCGCGATACCGTCCTGCACCACGACGGCCAGGGCACAAGAAGCAGCGGCGTGCATACCGAGAAAGAGTATGCCGATGCGGAGTTCATCGTCGATTTTCGTTTTCCGGCGCGGGATGCCCGGCCATGCACTTTTATGTTTCGGGGCGGCGGCCAGAATGCCCTGACTTTCACGATCGCTCCCGACGGCCGCATCACCCTTGAACGAAAGGGAGCGGAACTGCGCCGGCTCGCCACGTCGTCCAGCAAAGCGCTCAAGCCCGCTGGCCAGTGGAACCGATTGGTTGCCACCGTGAAAGGAGGCATCTTCGACGCCAGGATCAACGGTCAAGCAGCGGAAAGCCAGCGGCATCTCGATCTGCCCACGGAAGGGATCTTCGGCCTGCAGCCGGACGGGAGCATGGACTTCGCCAATCTGTTTGTGCGGGCGTTAGAGTGACGGTAAGGGCCTCATGTTGCTGTGCGAACACGGCATTTCATTTGCTTAGGAGGATAGCAGCAAGGAGACCCCTGGCATGAAGACTGACGTGCTCCGGATATTGGCGACTGCCTGGCTCTTGACCATCGCCGTGGGGACCGCCCTTATCGTCGGCTGCCGGGATGCGCAGCCGGAGGCCGTTCCGGCCCGGCCCGACGCGACGCCGGAAAGAAACGCTCGTCAGGCCGACGGGATTGAGGTCGTCCCAGAGGATGGGCAACCCCGTGGGCGTATCCTACACTTGCCGGCCGGCGTGCCGGCGAAGGTCGGGAAGGTGCTGCGGCATGTTGACGAGTACCAGCGGCCTCCCGAGGGCTACGAGGGTGGCCGTCCTTTCGGCAATCGTGAAGGGCTGTTGCCGAAACGGGATGCCCAGGGGCGGCCCATCCGCTACCAGGAATGGGACGTGAATCCCGAGGCGCCTGGCAAGAACCGGGGCCCTGAACGGCTCGTGACCGGCTCCGACGGCAGCGCCTATTACACGCCGGACCACTATCGATCCTTCATCAAGATTCGGTGACGCCATGGATTTTCCCCTTCTGCTTCGGCCCAGGCCGCCGTGCCTGCACGTGCTGGTGGCGTCTGAGCCGGACGCTTGCGCGCTCCTGACAGCGCTGCCGGACACCGCGGCGGAGCGGCCGGTGTCTCGGTTGCTTCGTGGCCACAAGGCTCGGACCAGGGCAGCGCTCTTCGACGAATTCGCCGCGGCCCTGCAGTTCCCCTGTTATTTCGGCGACAACTGGGATGCGTTCGACGAATGTCTGACCGACCTGGCCTGGCTTCCGGGGAATGCTTATGTCTTCCTGATTGTCCGGAGCATTCAGCTGCTCGACCAGGAACCTGCCGATCAACTGCAACTCTTCCTGAAGACGGTGCAAAATGCGGCAGAAGAATGGAGCAAGCCGGCGCCCCACGCTCCGCGTCCTGCCCGCGCCTTCCACGTGCTGTTCCAGTGCGTCAGCGAGCATGAGGCCGTGTTATCTGCCAGGCTGTCCGCTGCGGCAGTCGCATTCGATGTGCTGCGTCCAGTTGATCTGGCGTGAAATACGGCATTCGCCATGAACGACGATGTCCTTCAGACATTGCCTTACCGGAACGGCCACCTTGCCCTGACGAGCACGCACCTGCTCGTTGTGCACGGCAAATACGTAGTCCAGTCCCTTGCGCTAAAGCATATCGTTGCGGTCAGCACGGAGGAGGCGCAGTCGTTCCGCCATCGTGTATGGGGTCTGCTGGCGGCCGGAGTTCTGCTGATCCCGTCCATTGGCCTGTACGTAGCCGGCAACTTTGCCGGCAACGTAGCGCTTCTGGCGATGTTCAAAGGGCGGGCCGCCCTGGGACTGCTCTTCATGACGTTCATGGGCCTGTACTTCCTGTGGGGCGTCATCACGTCCCAACGCATCTGGTGGCTGCACGTTCGCTACGCGAACGTACTCAAACTCGCCCCCTTGCCCGGGGTTGACTCCGAAGGCCTCGAACAGTTTGTAGAGATTCTGGGCAAGCTTATGCACGGTCGGGAATAGCATTGCCGCGGCAAGTTCATCCGTGGTCCACGGTGATCCTGACATCTTTGCAACTGGCCAAGCAAATGTTGGTGGCTCATGCGAATTCTCCTTGACGAGTGTGTGCCGCGCCGGCTACGCCGGGAGCTTCCGTCTGGTCGCGCTGATCGATTGCACTGCCGCTTGCCGGACGATCCGGTTATAGTGTCAGAAGACCCGCTCGGAGGAACGATCATGCCCACGACAACGGACCGCGTAACCAAAACGGGAGTCCGACGATGTCAACGTCCGCGTTTACGGCGACGCCGCCGTGTTCATGGCGCGAGCAGTGTCCGGCGGTAAATACCGCGGGCAGCCCTTCCGCGTCGTGGAACGGGTGTCGGATGTCTTCGTGCGGCAAGATGGACAGTGGCGCTGTGTCTTGACGCATCTCTCGCGAATCGCATCTCCGGATGGCCAGTAATCAACGAGGGTCCTTCGGCAGCGGACCGAACCCGCGCCCGAACACGACGCGGATCGCCGGCAACTGCAGTCGCTGCTGGAAGCGCCGCTTGGGCACAAGGTTTGCACCATATTTTTCTGCGCACCCCGGGCGCCCCCAACTCGAGGTTTTCGCGATCAGCAGCGTTCTGCCAAGGCCGGCTGAGCATCCAGGAAGCACATCATGAGCACACGAGCAAGTTATTGCGTCCGGCTTGCCGGCGTCTTCGCAATGGCAGGACTGCTGGCATCCCTTGCGGTTGCCGAAAAGAAGATCCCCGAGCGCCCCTTGGTGCGGATCGGCTTGATGAATTCTTTATTCCGCCACGCTCCGGAGTCCTTCAGGCAAGCGATGCTGGAGCCTTTCCGAACGCTCATGGAGTCGCAAACGGGGATCAAAGGCGAGCTTGAAACAGCGCCCAGCGCACACGAGCTGGGCCTGAAGCTAAACGACAACAAGATCCAGCTTGCCGTTTTCAACGGCGTTGAGTTCGGCTGGGCGCAGCAGGAATTTCTCAGGCTGAAACCCTTGATGATTGCGGTCAATAAACACCGTGAACTGTTCGCCCACATAGTAATTCTCAACGACAGTAAACTAAAAGACTTTTCCGAACTGCAAAACCAGACCGTGGCCTTGCCGCGGCAGAGCCGGCATCATTGCCATCTATTCTTCGAACACTGCCAGCAGGAAGCTCGGCGTCAGCGCCAGAATTTCAAGATTCAGGTTGCAACACCCGCAGGCACCGAGGCTGCCCTGGACGACCTGATCCGGGGCAAGGTGCAAGCCTGCGTGGCAGACGGCGTAGCCCTGGAATCGTACAAGCATGAGAAACCAGGCAACTACGAAAAGCTCAAGATATTGAAAAAGTCCGACCCTTTTCCGTCTGCGGTAGTGGCCTATCTTCCCGGCGTTTTGGCTGAGGAGACGTTGGCACGCTTCCGCACGGGCATGATGCGAGCTCATGAAACGTCTGTCGGCAGGCAACTGCTCGCCACGTCTCGGCTGACAGGCTTCGAGAAAGTCCCGGCTGATTACCAGAAAATGGTAAACGAAATCGTGAAGCTGTACCCGGTTCCAGGTCGTTGACGGGGCTGGGGCGACGCGGAAGCGGCTTAAGCGAGTTGAACTGCGACACCTTGCGGGCGTTGACGCGCCGGCAGTTGGCCATAAAATTCCCCTGGTATCGCACCCGATGGAACCCGCTCTCCTCAGGAGGACTGCCACCATGTTGCTCCGTTCAGCCGGTTGGCCCATGTTGTCGTTCGGCTTCTTCGTCGTTCTGCCCTTCCTGGTCATGTTTGCGATGACCACCGCGGCGGCGGCCGATGATTACAAGCCCCACTACGCTGTGGACCCCAAGAATCCGAAAGTCTTTTTCGACATCACCATCGGCGACACGGCGGCTGGTCGGGTCGAAATGGAACTGTTCGCCGACACTTGCCCCAAGACTGCCGAGAACTTCCTGCAACTGTGCGTCGGCACGAAAAGCAAATCGGGGAAGATGCTCCACTTCAAGGGCTCGCCGTTCCATCGCGTGATCCCGGATTTCATGTGCCAGGGCGGCGATTTCACCGCCGGCAACGGCACCGGCGGCGAGTCGATTTACGGCGGCAAGTTCGATGACGAAACCTTTGAAGGCAAGGCCGGCAAGCACTTCGGCCCCGGGACCCTTTCCATGGCGAATGCCGGGAAGAACACCAACGGCTCCCAGTTCTTCATCTGCACCGCCGCGACGCCGCATCTCGACGGCAAGCACGTTGTGTTCGGGCAGGTCGTGAAGGGCTACGACGTGATCAAAAAGATTGAAGCCGTCGGCTCCCGTTCCGGGCGGACTACCAGTAAGGTCGTCATCAGCGATTGCGGAAAGGTCGAGTGAGTTAGCCTCGACCCGTTTTCCCAGCAAAGCGGAGTCGAATCACCACAACCAGCCGAGCGCCAGCACGGCGAACGTGGCCAGGCTCACCACCGGCATAAACGGCCAGGTGGAGCGGCCGCGGGCCAGGAGCGGGCCGGCCACCACGGCCAGTGCCCGCGCCACAGCGTAGAAAAGGACGACGAGGCCGGGCGTGAGCAGGCTGGCGGCCGCCGCCAGCGCCGCCACGTCCGCCGGAGCCAGGCGGAAGAGCACGCCGACCGGCCGCAACGACAGGACAGACGCCAGCCCGATGAGCCCCCACTTGACGCCCACGCGCAGCCCGGACACGTCGCCGCCGTGTGCGCGCCAGACGTCGTGCCCGAGCATCGCGAGCGCGAACAGCAGCCAGATTTCCACGAACTCGCGCTGCGCGCACAGGCGCTTGAGGTCCGACCAGGTCGCCACGGTGAACGAGCCGAGCAGGAAGGCCAAGCCAAACTGCTGCATCGGCGCTAGCTCCAGTGCCGGGGTGAGCCAATCGGGCAGCCAGCTCGGGGGGCTCATGGCCGTCGCTCCGAGGTCACGCGGGACGGCTCTCCGCCGCAGTCGCGGTGGGCCTGCCCGCTTCGCCCCCAGCATAGTCGGTCCCGCGGGCCCTGTCCACCGAAGAGAACGCTCAGGGGAGCGTGTACAGGCACGTTCGATCTCCCGCTAACTTGCTGGGGGCCGCCTCCAAGACGGCGCAGTGAGGGGAACCAAAATGGCAGCCCGG
>DASZFN010000509.1:0-7010 GCA_035939715.1 Gemmataceae bacterium
TCGTACGTCTCCCGTTCCATCAAATCTGCTGGAACAGGAACCGGCACCGGGAAATTTGCCCCAACGGCGCGGTGGCCATGTTGGAGACAATTAAAGTTTGCCAGGCTGTCAGGATCGGCATCCTGACCTACGTTCCTACTATTATGAACAAGGTATAACTGGAGAACGGTGCTCATGTCTTTCCGGAAGACTCGCGCGTGCCAGCGGCACGGTTGCGGGCGATGCAAATTATTGCCGGCACCCTTATTCTTGGGGTTGCCATGATGCTGACAGTCTTTGTTGTGCTGCGCAGTATCGGCAATCCGCCACGGCCGCCGCACTTCCGGTGCTCACGTATGTGGGCGTCGCCTTCGCCCTGATGGCAGTGATTGCCCATTTCATCGTGCCACGCAACGTCTTGAAAAGTGCAGCCAGCAGGAGGCAATGGGACGACGAGCCTGTTTTTTCGACGGCGCCGGCCGATCCAGAGCAAGCGCCTGGTGACCGGGAGCCATCCGCGTTGCCTCTTTACCAGACGCGCATGATCATCGGCATGGCATTACTGGAAGGGGCCGCGTTTTACCAGGCAATCGCGTACTATGTTGAGGGACAGCCGCTGGCTCTCGGGCTGGGTTGCCTATTGCTGCTTGGGCTGATCGTGCAATTTCCCACGCGCAGCCGCGTCGAGCGCTGGCTGGAAAATCAGGAATAGCAGCGGCAGGAAGGATGGCCATGAAACCAGTGAACGCCAACGTGCTGAGCCTGCTCTGGCACGATGAGGATGCGCGCGAAGTGCGGCTGCGCGAGATTGTCGGCGAGCGTTTGGCCGCCCAGCCGCCGCCGGTGATCGATGATCAGGTTGTGGCTACGTACTTCTTTGCCATGCGTACCCTCAAACTGGCGGACGCCGTAAGCGAAATCAGCTACCACGCCACCAGCGGGATCAAGCATCCAACGCCGGGCTCGCTGCTGGAAGCGTGCACGGCGCGGGCCGTCGGCATCGATGCCTTTGATGCCGGCGGCCGAATCGGCCTCTTGCACATGGCCTTCCCGCTCAAGATGATGCTGCAGCCGGACGGACATCTGACATCGTGCGATCTGTTGCACACGTTGGCGGGGGCGATCATCTTCGATGTCTACGAAAATCAGGACGCCCGTTTGCTTGGCCTGCAGCTACCCGAGGCAGTCATGCGCGGCTTTCCGGGGCCTGCGTACGGTCCCCAGGGAGTCCGCCAGCGCACACGCTTCGCGCCCAACCAGCCGGCGTTCGGCACGATCCTGAAGCCGACCGCGGGCATCACGCCGCAGGAAGTTGGCAGCTTGGTGGAAGAGGCGGCCGGCTGCCCGTTGTTTCTCTTTGTCAAAGAGGATGAGAATCTCTATCCGAACCTGGACTACTCGCCGGTACGCGAGCGGGCCCGCCTAGCGGCAGCGGCGATCGAGCGGGCGCGCGCGAAGCGCGGCGGTCTGGGACTGATCTTTGCGCCGCATATCACGGGAAGCCCGCACGAGATTCTCGATTCCGTGCACGCGGTCGTGGAGGCGGGGGCCACAGGCGTCATGTTCAGTGAGACTTTTGCCGGCGGCACTGTACGCATGGTGCGTGAGGCAACCTGTAAGCTCGAGAACCCGCCTGCTATTTACGGACACAATGCGGGCATCGGCGTCAAGACCCGCGGCATCTGGCGCGAGGTAATCGATTTACTCGCCCGCCTGGACGGCATCGATTTTCGGCAGACGGCGCCGGTGCGCATGGGAACGCCGTTCATTCGGCCCTATGGCGCCGAATGGGAGGCGTCGGAAGCGATCCTCAGCAAGCCGTTGCCAGGGATCAGGCCGACGATGGTCGCGCGGGCAGGTGGTCTGGATCAGGGGAACATTTGCCTGAATCTCGCCGACGCGGAACGCAGAGGCATCAGCGAGAATATCCTCTTTCTGGCCGGCTCCGCCATCAATTCAATCAAGAATGCACGGGGCAAGGCCGATCCGCAGCTTGGTGCCGAGGCGATGCAGCAGGCCCTGGACGTACACCGCTCCGGCGACGTGCGCGAGGTGGCTGCGGAAGAACAGGTTCGCGCCCTGGTGGCTGTGGCCGAGCGGAAACAGCTCAAAGCCTTGCGAGAGGCGCTCAAGCAGCGGTACCCTGGAATCGCGTCATGAACAAGGAAGCGCGACTTCTGCGCATCGGTGTGCTGGGCTGCGGCGCCATCGCCCAGTTTGCGCACTTCGATGCTTGCCGCAAGGCTCGCAACGCCGAGCTGTATGCCATTTGCGATGTGGCGGAGGACCTGCTGGCGCGCATGGCCGCCATCCATGAACCGCGGAAAACCTATCGCGATTTCGACGCCATGCTCAGCGATCCGCAGGTGGAAGCGGTGATCCTGGCGACCGCCGATCAATATCATGTGCCGCTGTGTCTGCAAGCGATCGCGGCCGGGAAGCACGTGCTGGTCGAGAAGCCGTTGGGCGTTAACATCGAGGAGTGCGAGCAACTCCGCAGCCGGCTGCGCGAATCGAGGCTTGTGCTGCAAGTGGGCAATAACCGCCGCTTTGATCCGGGTATCGCGTTCGCGCAAAAGTTCCTTCGGGAAGAAGTCGGTCAGCGCATGGGTTTCAAGGCCTGGTATTACGACTCGACTTACCGCTACTCCATGACCGACAACTTGCAACCGATTCCCATCGCCAGCAAACAAGCCCGTCGGCCCGAGGGGAATCCCAAGGCGGACAGGCGCCGCTATTTCATGCTGACGCATGGCAGCCACCTGATGGACAGTGCCCGCTTTCTGGGGGGCGACATCGAAGCGGTGCAGGCCCGTTTCCTGGAACGCTTCGGCGCCTATTGCTGGTTCATCAGCGTCGATTTCGCGGACGGCAGTCTCGGGCATCTCGACCTGACCATAGCGGTGCGCGGTGATTTTGAGGAGGGCTTTCACATTTACGGCGAGCAGGGCAGCGTGATCGGCAAGGTGTTCCTGCCATGGTTTCACAAGGCGAGCGAGGTCGAATGTTTTTCGGTGAAAGACCGCCAGTTTCATAGGCCGCTCGGAGAAGACGCGCACAGCTACAAACGGCAGATCGAGGGCCTTGCCGACACCATTCTCCATGGAAGGCCGCAGCATGGGGCCGGCATCGATGACGGCGTGGCCGCCATGCGGGCCATGGTGGCCATCGCCCGCTCCGCGGAGACCGGAGGGCGTGTTCGGCTTGCGGAAGTCACGGGGGGCGTCTGATGCGGCTCGGGATTTTCGCCAAGACCTTTGTCCGCCCGTCGCTTGAAGAGGTTCTGGACGCGGTCAAGGCCCACGGCCTGGATTGCGTGCAGTTCAACATGGCGTGTGCCGGGCTGCCTTCGTTGCCGCAGGAGATCCCGGCCGCCGTTTGCCGGCACATCGCCCGCTGCATGGCCGAGCGCGGCATCCTCATGGCCGCCGTGTCGGGCACGTTCAATATGATTCATCCCGACCGGGAGCAGCGTCGCGAGGGCATGAGACGGTTGAGCATGCTTGCTGCTGCCTGCGCGTCCATGGGAACTCGCGTCATTACCCTCTGCACCGGCACGCGCGACCCGGACGACATGTGGCGCTGGCATGCGGACAACGATTCTTTCGAAGCATGGGAGGATTTAACGGAAGCCATGGAGCAGGCTTTGAACATCGCCGAGAAATATGACGTTACCTTAGCCTTTGAGCCGGAGGTCGCGAATATTGTGCACTCGGCGTTGAAGGCCAGGCGTCTGCTCGATGATTTCCATTCGCCGCGCTTGAAAATCGTCATGGATGCGGCCAATCTCTTTCACGCCGGCGACCTGGGCCGAATGGACGTTGTCCTGAAAGACGCCTTCAATTTGCTGGGCGGAGACATAGTGATTGCGCACGCCAAGGACTTGAAAGAGGATGGCGCGGCGGGACATCTTGCGGCGGGGCAGGGGATCCTTGACTACTCTCGCTATCTTAAACTGCTGAGCGAGTTCGGCTTCAACGGCCCGCTGATTCTTCATTCGCTCAAAGAAGGACAGGTTGACGACAGTGTCGCCTTCCTGCGTGGGAAGTTACGCCTTCTAAGAAAATGACGAGTTGCCATGCTGAAGTGCTCAACCTCCCTCTGGTCGGCCGATCTGGGCAACCTTGCCGCGGACATGAAGCGCGTGGAGCCTTATTCCGAGCGCTTTCATCTCGATGTGGCGGACGGCCATTACACGAAGACCATGCTGTTTTTCCCCGACCTGGTAAAGACGCTACGCCCGCACAGCAAGCTGCCGTTTGAAATTCATTTGATGACCACCGATCCGTTGGCCTGGATCGACCCATTTATGGAAGCCGGCGCGGATGGGTTTATCTTCTGTTTTGATTCCACGACTGATCCCGACGCCGTCATTGACGCCATCAAAGCGCGCGGCAAGATGGTCGGTATTTCCCTTCTCTTGACGGAACCGCTCGAGGTGCTTGAGCCGTACTGGCAGCGCCTGGACCTTCTGACCATCGTCGGCACCGCGATGGGAATCAAGGGCGCGTCGATGGACGCCTCCGTGCCGGGCAAGATCCGGCAGGCAAGGGAAATCATTCGCCGCCGCGGCCTGCACACGGAAATCGAGGCCGACGGCGGCATCCGCCGCGAAACCGTGCCGCTGCTTCATGCCGCGGGCGCCGATTATATTGTGCCTGGCTCCTTGATGTTCAAGGAGGACCCGCCGGCCATGCGGCGATGGCTCGCCTCCTTGTAAGCCATGAATCCGACTTTCGATATCCTGGGCCTTGGCTGCGTAGCGATCGACGAGCTGCTTTACGTCGATGGCTATCCGCACGCCGATACCAAGGTGCAAGTGCGGCGCAGCGAACGGCAGTGCGGCGGCCTGACGGCGACGGCGCTGGTAGCGGCGGCACGGCTTGGGTCCAAGTGCGCTTATGCCGGCACGCTGGGCGAAGACGAGCTGTCACAATTTGTTCTGGAGCGCCTGGCACAGGAAGGCATCGACGTCGCCTCCGCGAAAAGGATTGCCGGCGCTCGGCCCATCCACTCTGTCGTGGTCATCGACGAGAAGACGCGCACGCGGACGATTTTCTTCGATTTGCAAGACGTGCTGGGCGCCCAGGCCGATTGGCCGGGCGCGGACATGATCCGATCGGCGCGGGTGCTTTTCATCGATCACTTTGGCGTGGAAGGGATGATGCGAGCAGCCCAGATCGCCCGCGCGGCAGGGATTCCTGTGGTCGCGGATTTTGAAAGCGACCTGATGGCGGATTTTCCGAAACTTCTGAAGCTGGTGGATCACCTTATTCTGTCTCATGAGTTCGCCACAAAACTTACCGCCGCAATCGATCCCCGCGAAGCCGCGCTCAAGCTTTGGTCGAAGGACCGGGCTGCCGTGATCGTGACGTGTGGACCGGAGGGATGTTGGTATGTAAGCGCGGAAAGTCCGGCTCATGCGGCACACTTCCCGGCCTTCACAGTGCAGGCGGTTGATACAACTGGTTGCGGCGACGTATTCCACGGCGCCTACGCCTCCGGCCTGGCGCGAAACATGGATCTGCCGGACCTGCTGCGTTTGGCCGCGGCCGCCGCTGCGCTCAAAGCCACGCAGCGCGGCGGCCAGGCGGGTGTGCCGCGGCGTGCCGCCGTCGAAGCTTTTTTGAGGGAACACGCATCATGACAGCGCTGGCCCAGGAAATGGAACAGGCTCTTGCGGACGTTCCGGTGCTGGACGTGCACACGCATCTGGTCGGAGGCAAGCTCGGCGCGCGTGGACTGCACGACATCCTTCTCTACCACATGGTCGTGACCGACCTGTACGCCGCGGGCTGCCCAACGGGAGCGCGTTTGACGCAATACCCCGGCTGGCCTGGCCCGGATGAGGCCCACGCACGTCTGGAGGAGGCATTACCATTCTTGACGCATATTCGTAACACCAGCTCGTTCTGGGGCGTGCGCATCATTCTCGCGGACCTGTACGGCTGGCAGGAGCCTATCACGGTGCGCAACTGGCGGCGGCTTGACAGCCTTATCCGCGAGCGCGCCGATGACCGCTCCTGGCAGCACGGCATTCTCGATCGCCTCAACATTCAACGGACCGGCACCGAGATCGCGCGGCGCGAATCCGGCGCTGACGACGATCGGTTGCAGTACGCGCTCGAATGGGGCTTCTTCACCCGTTGCCAGTGGGGCGAATTCGACACGGCACTCTATGAGCTGGAACGCTGCTGGGGCCGTTCTCCGGAGAGCCCTGCACCCATCGGCAGCGGCGTCCTGCCGGCGACCGAGCGCACGATACGCAACCTGGCGGACGTGCATGCCGCCGTCGAGCATTATGTGAGCGCCATTCCCTACGCACAAATCTTATCGACGGCCACGCACATCTCCACCGATATCGACTTTCGCCCGGTGACTGACGCGGACATGGAATCGGCGCTGAAACGGCGTGCCCAGGCAGGTCCTGCCGAGCGCGATATCTATGCCTCCTACATCAACGAGGCATTTCTGAGCGCGCTCGAAAGACACGCACGCGAAATTGTCTTCCAATTCAGTTTCGGCGCGGAACCGCTGCCTTACGAGACCGGCAGCCGCCTGGCGCAGCGCACGATCGGCCAGGTAGCCGAGATGATCGGCCGGCATCCGAAGCTGCGGTTCCAATGCTTCCTGTCCAGCCGGCACGCCAATCAGGCACTGTGCACGCTGGCCCGGGAATTGCCCAACTTCAGCCTGGCCGGGTACTGGTGGCACAACTTTTTCCCGGACATTATGCGGCAAGTCATCGCCGAACGGCTCGACATGCTGCCGGCCAACAAGCAAATCGGTTTCTTCTCGGATGCTTATTGCGTCGAGTGGAGCTACGCCAAGCTGGTGTTGGTGCGCAAGCAGCTTGCGGGAGTTCTGGCCGCCAAGGTGGGGCAGGGGCAGTACACGCGCGAGGAAGCGCTGGCGATTGCCCGCGCCATTCTGTACGAAAGCCCGCAAGCGCTTTTAGGAATGCAGCCGCGAAAAAAGGCACGCAGCCTATAAAGGCGCGATCCTGCGCAAGGTCTTTGCTCTTTATTTGC
>DASZFN010000510.1:0-7323 GCA_035939715.1 Gemmataceae bacterium
CATGGGCGGGCTGGCCCTGGGCGGATTCCTGTTTGGCCGCCGCGCCGATCGCACGGCGCGGCCGCTCCGGATTTATGCCTGCCTGGAGGCGCTGATCGGCGCAGCCGGGCTCATCTTGCCGTGGGCGTTTCAGCAGATTCATGCGCTTTATCCGTGGTTCTATACCCGGATTCAGCCGGGGCCGCTGAGCAGTACCTTGCTGCACTTCTTCTTGGCTGCGCTGGTTCTGATGGGGCCCGCGACGTTGATGGGAGCCACCATGCCGTTAATGGGCAGGCTCATGCTGTCCCGGCACAGGTCAGTGCCTGGGGCGTTCAGTCTCCTTTATGCCGTCAATACACTCGGCGCCGTGCTGGGAGCGGCGCTCACCGGCTTCGTGTTGCTCCGCAGTCTGGGCATGCAGCAAACCCTGTGGCTGGCAGCGTGCGTCAATTTTGTTGTCGCTGTTGTCGCGCTACTTGTGGATAGAGCCTCTCCTCATGCCGCCGCTCCTGCCGCAGAGCCGAGCGCGGCCCTGCCGGCGCGAACGCAGGCCAACGCGTTCAGCGAAATCACTGTGCTTGGTCTCGCAGGCGTAACGGGCGCCGTGAGCATGGGACTGGAGGTGATGTGGACGCGGATCCTGGGCATACTGACATCCAACAGCGCTTACGGCTTCGCGCTGCTCTTGACGGTCATGCTCGTCGGCTTAGCGAGCGGCAGTGCTCTGTGCTTGTGGTGGCGCCGCTTTGCCGGCGATAACTGGCTGCGACTGGCAATGTGTCAGGGGGCGCTGGCCTGCCTCACGCTGGTCAGCCTGCCCTTCTTCCGGACAGCGCCGGCGTGGTTAGATCGCTGGTGCGACGGCAGCTCGGCGCTACGCGTGTTTGTCGGCGAACTGGCTCTCACGGCCGGCGCCCTGCTTATGCCGGCGATCCTTATGGGCCTTAGTCTGCCCTTGCTCGCGGCGGAGTTGTGCCGTGAGCCGAAGCATTTCGGTCGCTGCCTCGGCAGACTCTATAGCACGAATACGATCGGCTGCGTGCTTGGCGTATGCGTAACGGGGTTCGTGCTGATTCCGAGGTCGGGCATCGACAGGACGGCGGCGGTCCTAGGCGCGGCAACCCTGGTTGTTGCCGGGGTCTGCTGCGTGCGCTCGTCCCGCTTGAGCCGCAGCCCGCGCCTGGTAGGAGGCCTTACCATGCTCGCAGGCGCCGTCGCCTGCTGCTTGATACTGCCGCAGGGTTTCTATCTAAAATCGGCTGTCCTGGCGCCAAGACAGCTTCTCTTCTACGCCGAAGGCGACAACGCCACCGTCAGCGTTCTTCAGGAGAGCGACGGCACGCGCAGCATCTCCGTGGATGGACAGCCCGTCGCCGGCACCGTGGGCACCAGCGTGATCGATCAGAAAATGCTGGCTCACTTGCCGTTGCTCCTGCATCCCGAACCGCACAAGGCGCTAACGGTCGGTTTCGGCAGCGGCGGCACGAGCTACAGCATGAGCCTGCACGGGGTCGATGTGCACTGCGTGGAAATTGAGCCGCAGGTGCCGGCGGCAGCAGCCCTGTTTGAGAGCGAAAACCACGGCGTTCTCGGCTATCCGCGCTTTCGCCTGATCGTGGACGATGCCCGCGGCTGGCTGCATGTCGCCCCGCCCGCCTATGACGTCATCGTCACCGATTGCACCAACATCCAGTACCGCAGCAACGGCGATCTCTATACGGTCGATTATTTCCGGCTCATGAAGGACCGGCTGACTGCCAACGGTATCGCGGCGGCCTGGGTGCCGGCCAACGGCATCGGCGACCGCGATCTCAAGACGCTGCTCCGCTCGTTCTGGGAGGTTTTTCCGCACACGTCGCTCTGGTACATGGATTCGCTGCCCACGGACTTCCTCATCGTCGTGGGCAGCCCGGCGCCGCTGCACCTGGATCTCGACGTGCTGCGCCAGCGCATGTCCGAGTCCGCGGTGGCCGCCGATCTTGCCGAGGTCGGCTACACGGATCCTTATCGTCTGCTGCACACCTTGCTGGTTAGCGAAGACTCCATGGGCGCCTACCTCGAGAGCGGGCCCCTGAACACGGACGACAGGCCGGTGCTTTCCTACTCGAGCTATGGAGCAACCTTCAAGTCGACGATCGCGGCGAATTTGTCTCGGCTGCTGGCCTATCGCACCGAGCCGGCGCGTCACGTTGGCCGTGCCACTTCCGAAACCCTCTTGCTGCGGCATTACGCCGCGAGCAATGAACTGATTCTCGGGCACATCGCCCACTTCGCCGGCGCCGAAGAGGCCGCGCAGGTGCATTACGCGCGCGCTGCTCAACTGCTGCCGGAGGACATGGCTATTCAGCAATTAGCTCGATTCGCTTACGGCGCGGCTCGTCATCCGTGATAGGAGGAGCTGCAGGATTTGAAGCGCCCTTGCGTTCCTCACGTCGAATGGTTTTTTCCAAGCGTTTGCGTGCGGCAGCCGTTTGTCCGCGGCGGATGTCAATGGCCAGCGCCCGCAGTTGGCCGAAGAGCTTACTGCTCTCCACATCCTGGTTGCGGTCCGCGAGGCGCTTGCGAATCCGCGCTTCCATCTCCACCAGGCCCGCAAGCAGCCGCAGCTGCCACGCCGGCCAGTGCTTTGCCGCATACGTAAGCAAGGCGTGCCGCGTCAGCAGCCGCATGTACGCCGGCACGGACCGCGTATGCAGCGGGTGATGGTGCACTGCCTTGATCTTCGGCTCAAACCAGACCGACCAACCTCCAGCCCTGGCGCGCCGGCAGAGATCGACATCCTCGTAGTAGAGAAAGAAGTCGCGATCCAGGCCGCCCAGCTCCTCAACGCAGCCGCGCCGCAGCAGCATGCAGCAGCCCGTCACCCAGGGCACGCGCCGCCGCCGCCGCGCCTGCACGAAATGGTATTTGCGCCGGGTGCGTGGCAGGGCCAGACGCAGCAACGTTTGCGCGAAGGTTGGAAAGGGACCGGAAGAAAGCTGACGACTCCCGTCGCTGTTGCGCAGCCGGAAGCCCACCACGCCGGCACGCGGCTCTTCTTCTGCCAGCCGCTCCGACAAACTCAACACGCGATCGAGAAAGTCCGGCGCGATGCTGATGTCCGGGTTAAGCAGCAGCAGCCACTGGCCCCGGCTGAGCCGGCACCCCTCGTTGACGGCGTGGGCAAAGCCGCGATTACGGCCCCAGCGGCGCAGGGAGACGCCCGGCCAGCGGCGCATGCGCTTGACTACCGGATGAAAGGGCGAGTGATTGTCCACCACGACGATTTCGACTTCCCCGCTGCGGACGCGCGGCGAGGCCCGCAACTCGCCCACGAGCCGGGCCGTCTCTTCCCACAAGCGGTAGTTGACAATGATCACCGAAACCCGCGGAACTTGAAGGGCCGGCGCTGGTTTTCGCGGCGTGCGCCGCACGCGCGTGCCTGATCCCGGCAGCGCACGCTGCGTCTCAAGAGCCAAAGCCATAGGGTTCCCTCCCTCGGTGTCGGGCTCAACGGTTAGGGCTTGCGGAGAAAGGGCAAAGTATAGACCCGCCCCGAAAGTAATGCAATGCCGGCTGACGGCGAAGGTGGCACTGTCAACCGCCAGTCACAGATTCCCCCCAAAAGCGTTGCCGGCGGCCTTGGCGGGGAAGGAAGGGACTGAAACAATAAATAAGGCTACACTTGATTGGCCCGCAAATTGCTTCGGTGTGAGTGGTGTACTTTTGCCCGGAGCGAACGCCGTGAAGAAGCTTCTCATCTTGCTCTTGCTTATCGCTGCCGCGATCGTCGGCTGGGCGTACTCGTCTTCTCACGGGCGCACGGGTTCGGCCGCCGAGCAAGCATTTACCCTGGCGCCCGTGGAGTTTGGCGCGTTGACCGAGACAGTCAGTGCGACCGGCGTCCTTCAGCCCCAGGAAGTCGTGGCCGTGGGCAGCGAACTGTCCGGGCGTGTGCTGGAGATCTACCCAGGTGCCGAAGTGAACAAGATGGTGGAGGAGGGTGCGCCCCTTTTGAAGCTCGATGACCGCAAGGCGCGCCTCGATCTGGAGCGGGCCCAGACTGCGGTCCAGCTCGCCAGGGCGAATGTCAAGATGGCGGAGGCCTCCCAGTCTGCCGCCGACCTGAAAGTGCAACGCCTTACCGATCTGCCCGCCGACGTTGGCCTGCGGAAAGAACTCGATGAAGCCAAAATGCAGCAGAAGGCGGCCGAGGCGGGCGTGGAGGCGGCCCGGGTGAAGGTCAAGGAAGCGGAGGACGCAGAACGGCTGGCTCAGTACGGGCTCGATCTCACCGTCGTGCGTGCACGGAGCGAGCAGCGCAACACCGACGCCTCCTACAAGAAACCCCGTTTCACCATAATCGATCGCAAGGTGGTGCGCGGCCAGCTCATCGCGCCGCCGGCGTCGGCGCAGCTTTTCACGCTGGCCAGCGATCTGGGTCACATGCAGGTCCACGCCCAGGTAAGCGAAAACGACATCGGCGCCATGCACGCCGGCCTCGAGGCCACGTTCACCGTGTATGCCTACTCGGACGGCAACGCCAGGTTCGAGGGCAAGGTAAGCGAGGTTCGCCCGATGCCAAGCAATATTCACGGCGCGGTCTTTTACGAGACCATCATCGCTGTGGCCAACCAGCGCGACGCGCGGACGCAGGAGTGGAAGCTCCGCCCCGGCATGACCGCGGCCGTGGATGTGATCCTGCGCCGGCACAAGGACGTTTGGAAAATGCCGACCGCGGCCCTTAGCTTTCAGCTGGACGACTACTATCAAACGGATGAGGCGCGGACCAAACTGGCCGCCTGGCAGCGCCGCAAGGACAGCGATGACTGGAAACCGGTCTGGATTCTGAACGGCCACGGCAAGCCCTGGCCCGTCTTCGTGCGCATCGGCGGCAAAAGCAGCTCCGGCGAAACGGGCATCGGCGATGGCCAGTTCAATGAGGTCCTCGAATGGGACCCGGAACTGAATCCAAAACCGGAAGCCAAGGCCAGCGCCACCTATCCCCAGGTGATCACCGCCGCGCCGCCCCCGCCAAGAAAGGGCCTGTTCCAGCAGCAGCCGAACGTGAGAGTCTTCTGACCTGTGGCGGCACGTTTCTAACGTGCCGGGGAAGTCAGGCACGTTTTAAAACGTGCCGCCACAAAAGACAAGACATCAGCATGCCCACGATCATGGCGTTGGAAAACGTGCACAAGACCTATGACACCGGCGAGGTGCAGGTGCCGGCGCTGCGCGGCGTTAGCCTACGCATTGCCTCCGGCGAATTCGTCGCCATCATGGGGGCCAGCGGCTCGGGGAAGTCTACGCTCATGAACATCATCGGCTGCCTGGATCGGCCCACGGCGGGCGTCTACTGGTTCGACGGCCAGGACGTGAGCAAGTTAAGCCGGCTGCAACTGGCGCACCTGCGCAACCAGAAGCTCGGCTTCGTTTTCCAGGGTTTCAACCTGCTCAAGCGCCACTCCGCCGTGGAGAACGTGGAGATGCCGCTCCTCTATGCCGGCGTGCCGGCACGTAAGCGGCGGCAGACGGCGCTGGAGATGCTCCGCCTCATGAACCTGGCCGACCGCGCCAGTCACATGCCCAACCAGCTCTCCGGCGGCCAGCAGCAGCGGGTCGCCATTGCCCGGGCCCTGGTGAACCGGCCCCAGGTGATCCTGGCGGACGAGCCGACCGGGAACCTGGATTCGCGCACGGGGTTGGACATCCTCGCGCAGTTTCAGCGCCTGCACCGCGAGCACGGCCAGACCATCGTCATGGTGACTCACGACCCATCGATTGCGGGCCATGCCGCGCGTCTGGTCACCATGAAGGATGGCCTGATCGAAAGCGATGTGGCGAACCCGAGCCAGAAGGCGCCGGAGCCCGCGGCCGAGCCAGAGCATGACGGGAAGTCCGCGGGAAACGGGGCGCCCGTCGCCGCCCCGTCCAGACCAGCGGCAATGAAAGCCTGAGCGAATCATGAGTTTCTTGGCAGCGATTCGGGTAGCCCTGGCGGCCCTGGTGGTCAACAAGGGACGCTCCGCGCTGACCAGCCTCGGCATCGTCATCGGCATCGGCTCGGTGATTGCCATGGTGGCCGCGGGCGGCGGCGCCCGCGAAAAGCTGGACGAGCGCCTGGAATCGGTCGGCAAGAACCTCATCCTGGTTCGCGCCGGCGCCCGCAACCAGCAAGGCGTTGTCACCGACTTTGTGCCGCTCTCGGAAGACGACGCGGCGGCGATCCGCAAGGAAGTCGGCAAACTTCTCCTCGGGGCGGCCGCGCTGCAAACCACCCAGCGGCTGGCGCTCACGCGCACCGGCAAGTGGGCGACCCAGATCGTGGGTTCTACCCCGGACATGCAGTCGATTCGCGGCTGGAAGATAACGAACGGCCGCTTCTATACCGAAGAAGAGGCCAAGAAAATGGCCGCCGTGTGTCTCATCGGCCAGACCGTGCGCCGGCAGCTGTTTCCGGACAAGTCGAACCCGGTCGGCGAATACGTGCGCGTGGAGAACCTTCAGCTCAGAATTATCGGCGTGCTGGGCGAGAAGGGCCGTTCACCCACGGGCGCGGACCAGGACGACCAGATTTTCCTGCCCATCACCACGCTGCAGCGCCGCATCCTGGGCGACGAAAGGATCGGCCTGATCCTGGCCTCCGCGAAATCCGAGAACGTCCTCGACCGGGCCAAGCAGGAAATTACGCGCATCATGCGGCAGCGACATCGGCTCAAGGCGGGGACGGCCGACGACTTCGACGTCAGCACCGTCCGCGAGATGGCGGAGCTGGCCGAAGTCCTCACCGCGACCATGCAGATCCTGGTCGGCGTCATCGCCTCCATCTCGCTCGTCGTCGGCGGCATCGGCATCATGAACATCATGCTCGTCTCCGTCACCGAGCGCACGCGGGAGATCGGCATCCGCATGGCCGTCGGCGCCACGCCCGGGGACGTGCTGTCGCAGTTCCTGATCGAGGCGGTCGTGCTGGCGCTGCTGGGCGGGCTGCTCGGGACGCTGCTGGGCGCCGCGGTGGCTGCGCTCCTGGCGCGCGTCGTCGGCTGGCCGTTGGTGATCGAGCCGTGGGTGGTGCTGGTCGCCTTCGCGGTCTGCGCCGCCGTCGGCGTCTTCTTCGGGTACTACCCCGCCCAGAAGGCCGCTGGACTTGACCCCATCGACGCTCTGCGCTACGAGTGATCTGCGACGTTCCTCAGCCGACTTATCCCAGCTCCAGCTCTTCGCGGACCCGATTGAGTTCCAGCTCCATGCTCAGAAGCCGCTGATAGAACTGGGACAGCGCCCGGTTCTTGGCCTCGGCCGACGTGCCTGTGAGCCGTTCGACCGCACACATGAACGTGACGTGGCCCTCGACGCGCTTGC
>DASZFN010000511.1:0-7814 GCA_035939715.1 Gemmataceae bacterium
AAGACGATTCGCGTTTGGGACGTGCAAAAGGGCCGGCAGCTTCATCGCTTTATCGGGCACAGCCATCCCTGGGTGAAGGTGGTCCTCTACTTGTCGGACGGCAAGCGCGCTCTCTCGGGCGGCAACGAGGGTGTGGTGCGCCTCTGGACCGTGGACAATGCCAAGGAAATCCGCACCTTTCCCGCGCAGAAAACGCCCGCCAAGACAGGCGTCCCTGGCGGCATCGCCAAGACGGCTGTGCAGGGACCTATCGTGATGGGCATGGCCAAGGCGTCGCCCGGCTCAGTTGGGCCTACCGTGGTGGGAGGCGGCGTGCTGTCCCTGGCGGTGTCGCCCGACAGCAAGTATTTTCTCGCCGGCAGCGCCGATAAAACCCTGAAACTGTGGGAAATGGAGACCGGCAAGGAAGTCCGCCAGTTTCCCGGACATCAGAACGGCGTCTCCGCCGTGGCCTTTTCTCCCGACGGCAAGAAGGCGCTCTCCGGTTGTGCCGGCCAGATCCAGCCCAACCTCTCCCTCGGCGCCAACAGCCGGACTATCCGTCTGCTCGACCTCGACACGGCCAAGCTGATCCGCTCTTTCAATGGGCATCAAGGGGGTATCTGGGGACTCGCCTTCTCGCCGGACGGCAAGCAATTTGTTTCGTGCGGAGAAGACGGCACGGTCCGTCTCTGGAATGGAGAGACGGCCAAGGAGGTGCGCCGCTTCCAGGGGCACACCGGTCCTGTCCTGTGTGTGGCTTTTTCTCCGGACGGACAGTTCATTCTCTCCGGCGGCCGGGACAAGAGCATCCGGCTCTGGAATGCGGCGACCGGACAGGAGCTGCGGCGCTTTGAAGGCCATCGCGATGCCGTCACCAGCCTGGTCATTTCCCGCGACGGGCATTCATTCTTGTCCGGCAGCAATGATCGCACCGCACGCGTGTGGCGCCTGGGCGGCGGCAACAAATCCCTGATCGCCTCCAAGGGCAGCACACCGTCTCTTACTCAAGGAGCGGTAAGGATCGAGATCAAGAAGTGAAGCGCTAAGCATGGTAACCCGAAGCGCCAGCGAGGGAGCCCCTCGCTGGCGCTTCGGGTTACCATGCTGCGGAACTGCGTCTGATTTAGGCGGCTTCGCGTTCCGGCTTGGAGACAGCCAGCTTGACCGCTTCGCCGACGGTTAACAGGAACGGCAAAAAATTACCCCGGCGCTGCTGGCTGAGATTGTCAAAGCCGGCGCTGGCGTACATATGCCGAAATGCCCGGCTGGAGAGATGCTTGACCGCGCCCTCCATCATGACCACGACGATGTCGTAAACCATCCAGCCCCACCAGCCGTCGCGATCGCCGTCGATGATGAGCAGCCGTCCCCCGGGGCGGAGCACGCGGTGCATTTCCTGGACCACCTTGTGCTGCTGCGGGTAGTGGTGGAAGCTGTGCGTGCAGGTGATCACATCAAAGGCGTTGTCCTGAAAGGGAAGCCGTTGGCTATCGCCCTGGACAAGATGCAGCCGGCCGCCCGAGGCGTCGCAGCGTTCGCGGCACTGGCCAAGCATGCCGCCACTGAGGTCCATGCCCCAGACCTGGGCATCGGGAAAGCGCTCCAGGGCGCGGGCGGCGAACTTGCCCGTGCCGCAGCCGATGTCCAGAATGCGCCGGTCTTCGGCAGTAAGATTTTGCAGCAAGAGCTCGTGGGCGGGGCGAAAGAAACAATGCTGCAAGACGTCGCGATCGTAGTGGGCGCTCCAGCGATCGAACTCCATTTTCGCATGCGCCGTTTCATATGCCATGGACCGCCAATCCTCTCTGTTCGAATTCCTGGTTTGAGCGATTATCGGCAGATCAGACATGCCAGCCCAATCCTAGCTCACAAATCGGGCCAAGGCATGGAGGCCCGGTATGCCTTTGCCTGTCCGGAGCAGCAACCAGGCAAACTAGGCAACTGAAGAAGCATGCAGATCAAATTGCGGTCGTTATAATGGGGGCAAGGGATTGGCGCGGCCCTGCATCTATTGCCAAAACCGTCTGACTGATAAGTCATGCTCTACGACACGCTGGCGGACGAACTGTACACGGAAATCTGCCACATCCCGCTTATCGACCCGCATTCGCATATCGACCCCCGCCGCCCGGCGGCCCGGAGTCTGGACGATATTCTCGGCTACCACTATTACACGGAACTGGCTCATTCCGTGGGCATGGACCAGGCGCCGCTGGCGGCTGCCGCTGATCCGCACGAGCGCGTGCGTGCCATCCTCTACCACATGGCCCAGTTCGACAACACGGTGCAGTATCAATGGTTCCTGGAGATCTGCCGCGCCTTTTTGAATTACCAGGGCAATCGCATCTCCCTGGCAGATTGCACCTGGCTTTGCGAGCGTGCCGAGAAATTGATGGGCCAGGCAGACTGGGAAGAGCATGTGCTGCGGCAATCGAATCTCGAGAAAGTCTTCCTGACCAACGATTTCGACGATCCGCTCTCAGGGTTCGATACCAACCGCTACGTGCCTTGCCTGCGCACCGACGACCTGGTTTTCCATCTCGACAAGCCGGAGGTGCGTGCCAGGCTGGCCAAGGCGACCGGCATCGAGGCTGCTGATCCAGCCGGCCTGCGTCGCGCGCTGGGCTCCCTGTTCGAGCACTTCAGGAAGCACGGCGGCAAGGCCTGCGCGATTTCCCTGCCTCCCGATTTTGCGCCTTTTGCCGTCGGCGACCGCGAACTGGGCGACGCCCTCGCCTCGGTTGAGAAAATGGACGCCGGCAGCCGGAGCATTTGTAGCGTCGGCGTCTTCTGGATGCTAGCCGAGTATTGCCGTTCCTTTGATGTGCCGTTCGATTTGATGATCGGCGTCAACCGCCGTGTCTACGAGCATGGCGTTTACCAGGGGCAGGATCTATTCGATCAGCGCACGTCTCTTAGCCAGTACGCCAAGCTTTTCAACGCCTTCCCGGACGTTTCCTTCTGCATATCCGTTTTGAGCAGCGGCCAGAACCAGGAGCTGGTCAGCTATAGCTGGGTCTTTCCGAATGTCATGACCAGCGGCCACTGGTGGTACTCCAACGTGCCGCCTTACATTGAGCAGGATCTGCGCGCCCGCTTGCACGCCGTTCCGAAAGCCAAGCAGATCGGCTATTACAGCGACATGTACAAGCTGGAGTTCGGCCTGCCCAAGTTCAACATGTATCGCCGCATCCTGGCCCAGGTCCTGGCCGACGATTTCGTGCGTCCCCGCCTGTACACCGACGCCCAGGCCGTGGAACTGGCACGTCTGCTGCTGCGCGACAACGTCCGCCGCATATTTAGTGTTTAGTCTTTGTCGAGATCTTTGGACTCGACCCAGGGCAGCATGCCGCCGACGCCCCGGATGACCATGCTGGGAACCTTGTACGGCTGGCGGTAGCCCCACATGCCGTGCAGCAACTCGAAGCTCATCAGGCCCACGAAGAACATCACGAGCACGGAGACGAGCAAGGTTACCGGGGCGAATACGCCCCAATCGGCCGGGGCGGCGACCGCCGCGCGGCGGGGCAAGGCCTCGCCCTCTTCCGCAAGCTCGCCCTCGTCGAGGAGCTCGCCGGCTTCTTCTTCCTCGGCGACTGCGCCGGCGCGGCGCGGACGCGCTACCGTGGCGGCGCCTTCGTCCACTTCGCCTTCTTCATCGAGTGCGACAACCTGGCTGCCGCTGCCTTCCTCGGCGGCCATGTCTTCTTCGCCCAGGGCCAGGTCGAAGTCCGAGCTTTCCAGATCGGTGTCCGATTCGTCGAGAGCAGCGACCTGCGAGCCGGACTCGTCTTCCAGGGCCGGCACTTCAAAATCGGTTTCAAAAATGTCCTTGTCTTCCTCGGCCGCCGGCTTGGCTTCTTCCTCGAGCGGCGCCAGGCGGGCGCTGTCTTCGAGGGTTAGCTCGAACTCGCTGCTGGAATCGGCCGAAGGAGCCACCTTGGGCTTCGGCGTGGACGATTCGGCGTCGAGACTCAGCTCGAACTCGATCTCGTCGCTGCTATCGCCGCCCTGTTCCAGGGAGATGCCGCTATCCGCCGGCTTCTGCAGTTGAATGCCGCTGTCGCTGCCGCCGGTCACGCCCTTGGGCGCCTCGCCGAGGGCGACTTCTTCCCCCTTGGGAGAAGACAGCTCGCCGCTGTCCAGCTCAATCGAGGAGCCGGAGTCGATCGACAGATCAAACTCACTGCTGCTTTCCGGAGAGCCCTTGGTCTCGATGGACGAGCCTTTCTTGGCGTCGATGTCCGCCTCGGACAGCTCGAAAGGACCGGCATCTTTCTTCAATTTCGAGGACTTCTTGGCCTTGGCCGCCTCTTCGGCGGCGCGGAGTTCCGCGTCCAGGTCGATTTCTTCGGTCAGGAACGAATCCTCGGGGCCTTTCGTGCCGCCGGCATGTGTCTCGACGCGAATGTCGCTGTCGGTTCCCGACTTCGAAGAGTGCAGGCCGATGGAATCCACATTGTCCTTGCTGTCGGGCACAATCTTGACATCGCTATCGCTTTCGGAGCCCATGGGCACGAGACGCACGCCGCTATCTTCCTTCAGCGGCGCTTTTCGGCGCACGCTGGATTTGGGCCCGGAAGGAGATTCAACCACGCGCACGTCGCTGTCGGCGGCTACCTGGAAGGTCACGTCGCTGCCGTCGGCGACGAGGCGGACATCGCTGTCGCTGCCGGGTTTCGGCGGCGGGGACTTGGGGCCGAGTTTCTTGCTGCTGCTGCCGCCTTTGCTGCCAGGCACCTTGCGGCTGCCGCTGGGTGTTTCCGAGATGATCTCCTGTCCAATCTCCACCTGCTCGTCGGCTCCCACGCCAAAGTTAAGCAGCGCGGGGTCGCTTCCCGCAGCTTGCCGCACGGGGGTGTCGGACTTCTTGGAAGGGGGCGTCGCCTCGCCCAGTTGCAGATCGGGATTGCTGCCAAGGCCTTTGCGGCGTGCCAGCTCCTCGATGTCCTGGGTGCGGAAGCGCCAGGTGCCGCGATCGGCAAACGCCCGCACTTCGCGTTTCTGAGCCATGTGACTGAGCTCCTCGGTATTCATGCCGAGGATTTTCGCCGCTTCGTCGAGTGTGTAGTAGCCTTGTACCATGACTTCGTCCCGTTTCCCCGCTGAAGGGGGCGCCTGAATCCGGATTGTGAGAAAGGGGCAGAACCGGAAGGGTCTCGAGCCCCTCTCCAGTTACGCTATCTTACCAACATCGATTGTAAACGACGGCCGCTTGAATGCAAGTGTCCTTGCCGCACAATACGCGCGGGAAGGGCAGGCAGGCTGGATCACCCTTGCCGCCTGTGCCCGCGGCGCGCGGTTGTCTCGTGATACGGATTTTGCGGGAAGCTCATAACGTAGCGGTGGGGCAGCGTCAAGAGATGACCAATGGGGAACCGCTCAGCTACAATAAATCGGTGTTTCTTTGTAGGAGAGTAAGGCTTTGGTGCAATCTCGCTACGTTGTCGGCATTGACCTGGGCACGACCAATAGCGCGCTCGCTTATGTTGACACGGGGGCGGGCGAAGAGGCGGCACTCGCTCAGTTCGCGGTGCCTCAGGTTGTGCAGCCGGGTGTCGTGGAAGAAAAGCCGCTGTTGCCCTCGTTCCTCTACTTGCCGGGGCCGAATGAGCTGCCCGCGGGAAGCCTCAAGCTGCCGTGGGCCCCGGAGCGCGACTATGCCGTCGGCGAATTTGCCCGCAACTTCGGCAGCCAGGTGCCGACGCGCCTCGTTACCTCTGCAAAGTCGTGGCTGTGCCATCCCGGGATCGACCGCCGCGGCCCCGCGCTGCCCTGGAAGGCTCCCGAGCAATCACCACGCGTATCGCCGCTGGAAGCGACCACCTACTATCTAAAGCACCTCTGCGAGGCGTGGAACCATGTGTTGGCGAAGGATGTGGCGGCGAATCGCCTGGAACACCAGGACATCGTCCTGACCGTGCCGGCCTCGTTCGACGCGGTGGCCCGTGAGCTGACCGTGGAG
The DNA here is from genome assembly GCA_035939715.1 of Gemmataceae bacterium. GTDB lineage: Bacteria > Planctomycetota > Planctomycetia > Gemmatales > Gemmataceae > DASZFN01. The sequence continues at coordinate 5,948 of DASZFN010000511.1, forward strand.
GCGGCGCGGGCCGCGGGTCTGGAGCACATCACGCTGCTTGAGGAACCGCAAGCGGCTTTCTATGCCTGGATCCATGCCAGCCACGAGCGCTGGCGCAAGCAGGTGGACGTCGGCGATGTTGTCCTGGTTTGTGATGTGGGCGGCGGCACCACCGATTTGACGTTGATTGCCGTCAGCGAGGAAGAGGGCCAACTGGCCCTGACGCGCGTCGCGGTCGGCGATCACATTCTGCTGGGCGGCGACAACATGGATCTGGCCCTCGCTCATGCTGCGGCCCAGACCTTCGCGCAGAAAGGGGCGAAGTTGGATGCCGGCCAGATGCTCATGCTCTGGCACAGTTGCCGGGCGGCCAAGGAGACCTTGTTTAGCAATCCGAAGCTTGCCGGCACGCCGGTGACCGTCCTGGGACGCGGCAGCAAGGTAATCGGCGGTTCGCTGAAAGGGGAGCTGACGCGCCTGGATGTCGAGAAGATCCTTGAAGAGGGCTTCTTCCCCGATACGCCTCCGGATGCCGAACCCCGAAGGCAGCGCGCGGTCGGGCTTCAGGAGCTAGGCCTTCCCTACGCCGCCGATCCCGCAGTGACCAAGCATCTGGCGTCCTTCATTACACGGAATGCCGAGCTGCTGGCGCAGCATGCCCCCAGCAAGCGCAGCAAGAAGAAAGTCTCTCAGCCCACGGCAGTGCTCTTCAACGGCGGCGTCTTCAAGGCAGAACCATTGCGGCAGCGGCTGGTGAACGTGCTCAACCAGTGGGCGCACAAGGCGGGCGCTCCTGCGGTGCGGGTGCTCGAAGGCACCGACCTGGACATGGCCGTGGCGCGGGGCGGCGCTTACTACGGGCTCGTGCGCCGCGGCAAAGGGGTGCGCATTCGCGGCGGCGCCGCCCGGGCTTACTACATTGGCGTGGAAACGTCCCTGCCCGCCGTGCCGGGGAGCCCACCGCCGCTCAAGGCGCTTTGCGTCGTGCCCTTCGGCATGGAGGAAGGCACCGAACGCGACGTGCCCGGACAGGAGTTCGGTCTCGTGGTCGGGGAGCCGGCGGAGTTTCGCTTCCTGGGTTCGACGACGCGCCGCGCCGATGCCGTGGGAACGGTGGTCGAGGACTGGGAAGGACAAATCGAAGAGTTGAGTCCCGTGAGCACGACTCTCGAAGCCGCCGGCAGCGAAGGCCGAACGGTCCCAGTTCACCTGCACAGCAAAGTCACGCCCGTGGGCACCCTGGAACTATGGTGCCTGAGCCGGGACGGCAAGCAACGCTGGAAACTGGAATTCAACGTGCGCGAGCAACCGGAGTAGATCAGCAATTTCGCGCACCAGCCCGAAGCGCCAGCGAGGTCCTCGCTGGCGCTTCGGGCTGGTCCGGCAGGCGCATGCCGGTTTCACGGCCGGAAGCCCCGGCGGCCGCCCGGAGCGGGCATTCCGGGGAAGCCGCCCCCTTGTGCGCCCATGGTTTGAAGCTGGATGATGGCCGCCTGCAAGGACGCGATGCTGACCTGGGCGTTTGCTTGCGCCATGCTGCCCTGGCTGCTAAACTTGGTGCTGTCGATCAGCTCTTTGAAAAAAGTCTTTACCTCTTTTGGCGCCAGGCTGAGCATGGTCATGATCTGCACGCCTCCCACTCCCTTGAGCTGAGTGTCCCACAGCGTTTGCACTTGGCTGGCCAGCTGCTTGGCGGTCTTTTCATCGGTGCAATGCAGCTTGACCTGGGCGGTTGCCGAGCCGCCGGAAATGGCAAAGCTTGCGCCGAGGCATTTCGCCAGGGCTACCGCCTGCGTGAGACCGCGAAATTCCGGCGGCGCCGCGTTGGCATTCATCTGAATGCTGCTCTTCACCTCGCCCTCGAACGGCACCACGACCCAGCCGGCAC
>DASZFN010000512.1:0-1626 GCA_035939715.1 Gemmataceae bacterium
TGAAGCGGAGCTCGAGAAGAAACTGCCGCCGTTGTCGGCGGCGGCTCGACAGGCACGGCTGGCACGGGTTCTCGACAAGTATGTAGTTCTACTGTAACTGTTCCGCCAGCGACGCTATAGTATGGCGAGTTGCCTGTTTGGATACCAGGGGAATCGGGAGGGACAAGGATGTCACTGTTGGAACACGCGAAGGCTCAAGCCTTGTTGGCGGAGGCAGAGTTGACGGCCGATTCGGTGCGGGGTTGTGGCGAGCGGTTGACCGCATTTATTCAACGGTATCTGCCCTTGTTCGGACGCAAAGAGCACCATCAGCATGCGTTGGTCGTCGTCCAAGGGCGCTTGAGCAATCTGGAGCGGAAGACGTCGGAACCGATTGCTTATCTGGCAGGTCAAGAGCGCAAGCCGGTGCAGAACTTTGTCGGTGCCGGGGCTTGGGACGATGAAGCCATCATGGTGGAACTGCGCCAGCACGTCCGCCAAGCGATCGGCGATGCCAACGCCGTGCTGGTGCTGGATCCCAGCGCCTTTCCGAAAAAGGGCACGGAGTCGTGCGGCGTGGACCGGCAATGGTGTGGCCGGCTGGGCAAGCTCGACAACTGTCAAGTGGGTGTCTTCTGGGGCTATGCCAGCCCCCTAGGACGAGCCCTGGTCGACCGTCGCTTATATCTCCCCAAGGACTGGGCCCAGGACGGCAAGCGGCGGAAGAAAGGCCACGTGCCCAAAGCGGTGGTGTTTCAGGAGAAATGGCGCATCGGTTTGGAACGGTTGGCCCTGATCGGTACGGAGCTGCCGCACGGCTGGATTGCGGCGGACGATGAATTTGGCCGGGTGACGGAGTTTCGCGCGGCGTTACGGCAGCGGCGGGAACGGTATGTGCTCGATATTCCGAGCAACACCCTGATCCGTGAGGTCGGGGCGCGGACCGCCGACGGCCGCAAAGCTCCCTTCGTACGGGTCGATACCTGGGCGGCCCAGCAGCCGGCGTCGGGCTGGCAGAAAGTCCGTGTGCGGGCCGGGACGAAAGGAGAGCTCGTGGTGCGGGCGCTGAGCGTGCTGGTGCAGACCAAGGAGGAAAGCGGACGGGTCGGCGGTGCCGAGCGGCTCGTCGTGATGCGCAACGTCGCGGGCGAGCCGCAGACCTGGTATGCGTTGAGCAACGCCCGGCACGAGCCCCTGGAGACGGTCGTCGCCGTGAAAGCGTCGCGGCACACGATTGAGGAATTGTACCAGGATGGCAAAGGGGAAGTGGGCTTGGGCCAGTATGAAGTGCGCAGTTGGGTGGGGTGGCATCACCATATGACCCTGGCCATCCTCGCTCTGTGGTTCCTGGAGTTGGAAAACCGCCGGGTTGGAAAAAAAAACACCGGCCATCACGCGGCCGCAGATCCAGGAGATCTTTGCCCGGCTGCTGCACAATCCGACCGCCAGTCCGACCGCCATTGCCAAAGAGGTCACGCGGGTACTGCGGCGTAACGAAGAATCTCGCATTTATGCCTGGCGAGCCCGTCATCACAAATGGCCGCCAAGCCGCCGCCGCCCGGATTCTTGAGAACGGTTACAGTAGAACTAAAGGACTTTCTGAAATTCTTGGATGAGCTGTGGTTCCCAAGTTCTGACGATGTTGTT
>DASZFN010000513.1:0-1802 GCA_035939715.1 Gemmataceae bacterium
ACTCTGCCCAAAATGAGCCTGAGGCGGAGGTTGTAAGGGTTCAGTGCGAAGAAGTCTGCCTGACTTGATAAGTGCGCTAGAGTCCAAGCGAATCGATGGCGTCATGCGCAGCAGAGCGGGCTTCACGTTAGAACGGCGAAGTGTTATAACCGGCGCTGGACAGCGACCTGCACAGGCCAGTGCCTGTGCCCCTGCAATCGAACAGAAGTGGGAGAAGTCTCATGCGTCATTGCCTGCTTGTCGCCGGCTTGTTTCTCATCGGCGGCCCTGTGCTGGGCCAGACGCCGCAGCAACAACCGCCCGCCTCGACCCCGACCCTCGATCCGCAAAATAATCGGCTCGATGCCATGCTTCTGGAATGGGAAGCGCGGATGAAAGGGATCGAAAGCCTGAAGGCGAAGATTGTGCTGCAAACCGAGGACAAGGCCTTTCGCACGCGCGACACGTTTGAAGGCATCGCCAAGTACAAGAAGCCGAACCTGGCAATCCTGGACTTGAGCATGAAGGACCGGCCCGACAAGATCGAGAAGCTCATTTGCACGGGCACCTACGTTTACCGCTATGCGCCGGAATCCCGGGAGATTCGGGTCTACGATCTGACGCCCAAGGCGGGTCAGGTCAGCGAGGATAATTTTCTTTCTTTCCTTTTCGAGATCAAGGCGGCGGAAGCAAAGCGCCGCTATGAGGTGTCCTTCTTCAATGAAACGGAAAAGAACTATTACATTTTGAAAATCTTGCCGCGCTACGCCGCCGACAAGGCCGAGTTCCAGGTGGCTTATCTCGCTCTGAGCCGGACGACCCTGCTGCCGCGGACGTTGATCATGGACGACCCCAAGGGCAACCGGACGCAATGGGACATCCCGATCATTGAAAGCGGCGCCAACCTGGATCGCCGCGAGTTCACGGCGCCGGCGCTGCCCAGCGGTTGGACCTTCCGGCGGATGCCCAAGGACGCCCAGTCCGCACGCCCCGAGGATTTGCCGCCGCGCGTCGCTCGTCCCAAACCCTGATCCGTATACCATGGAGGATGTTGCAGCATTGTAACCCGACGCGCCAGCGAGGGCCCCTCGCTGGCGCGTCGGGTTACAATCGTGCGCGCTGAGCTAGCTGGACCCATATGCCGAGCCGGGGCGAAGACGCGCTGCCCGGCTCTTTGTGTTGGCAGAATGCTTTTCGGCAAGAATATGGCGGAAAGAGGCGAATCGGCTTGCCCCGTGCCCGGCCGTGCCGCATCATAGAGAAGATCATTCGGGGGATCTTCCGCGGAGGCCTAATGCCGGATCGCCAACTCGCTGCAATCGTTGCTCTTGGCCTGCTCGCCGGGCACGCACCAGCCCAGGGGAACAAGCTTGATGCAACCGGCTCTTTCAAGAGCTATGAGTTTCTGCTCGTGAACGAGTGCGTGCAGAAGGAGCTGAAGCTCAGCGACGAGCAGGTCCTGAAAGTAAATAGCACGGTCCACGATATTCGGCAAAAGCGTCGCGCGGAGCTGGAAAAGCTTCGCAATTTGCCCGCCCCCAAGGGCCGCGAAAAGTTCTTGCAAATCCTGGCGGCGAACGCGCAGGAAGCCCTCGACAGCTCCGACAAGATACTCACCGCCGATCAGGTTAAGCGTCTCAAGCAAATCAGGGTCCAGCAAGACGGTTTTGATGCCTTTTACGACGCTGCCGTCATTGCCGCTCTGAAGCTCTCCAAGGAGCAGCAGCAGCGGATCAAGAAGATCGACCGGGAGGCGAGCCAGGAAGCCGAAAAGACGCCCCAGGTAGGCACCGGCGGCAACTACTCAACGAACATGCCCCGCA
>DASZFN010000514.1:0-2942 GCA_035939715.1 Gemmataceae bacterium
GCGGCATGGGCCAGATCTTCGACATGGTGCCGAACCACATGGGCATCGTGGGCAACCGCAACGCCTGGTGGAACGACATCCTGGAAAACGGCCCCTCGTCGCCCTACGCCGGCTTTTTCGACATCGATTGGTACTCGTCGCTCAAGCCGGAATTGCACCACAAGGTCTTGCTCCCTGTCCTGGGCGATCCCTATGGCAAGGTGCTGGAGTCCAGACAGCTTCTGCTTGCCTACGACGGCGGCGCTTTTTCGGTCGCCTATTTCGATCATCGATTTCCGCTCGAGCCGACCAGTTACGCCCGCGTGCTCGGGCATCGGCTGGGAGAACTGGAGCAAGAGCTGGGCGCCACCTCCGAGGCTTTCGTCGAATACCAGAGCATCCTGACCGCGCTCGGCCACCTGCCGCCGTTCACCAGCACGGAGCCGCAAAAATCCAGCGAGCGGCAGCGCGAAAAGGCAGTCATCAAAAAACGGCTGGCCACGCTCACCGCCGCCAACGCCGCCATGCGCGCGTTTGTCGAGGCGAATGTCAATCTGTTCAACGGCGGCAACGGCGACGCGCGCAGTTTTGACTTGCTCGACGACCTGCTCAACCACCAGGCTTATCGCCTCTGCTTCTGGCGCGTGGCGTCGGATGAAATCAATTATCGCCGCTTCTTCGACATTAACGAGCTCGCCGCCCTGAGCATGGAAAAGATCGAGGTCTTCGAGGCGACGCATCAGTTCGTACTGCGGCTCATCGTCGAAGGCAAGATTAACGGCCTGCGCATCGATCATGTGGACGGCCTGTTCGATCCCCGCGAGTACCTGGAACGCCTCCAGGAATACTATGTGCTGGAGCTGGCCCGCCGCATTGCGGAGACCGAGCCGGAGTTCCAGGGACTGAACTGGGCGGATAGCAAAGCTGAAGTGAAGGCCGCCTTCGCCAGGGCCGACCAGGCGCCGCTCTTGCGGAACGCGCTTTACGTCCTCATTGAGAAGATCCTGGGGCGCGAAGAGCCGCTTCCCGAGGAGTGGGCGACCCATGGCACGACCGGCTACGAGTTTCTCAACTGGGTCAACGGCCTGTTCGTGGCGGCGGAGGGTGCCAGTGCCTTTACGCGGCTGTACCAGCGCTTCAGCCACAACACGATGGCGTTTCCCGATATTGTCTACAACAAGAAGTTCCTCATCATGCAAGTCGCCATGTCGAGCGAATTGCACATGCTGGCCCATCAATTGAACCAGCTCTCCGAAAAAAATCGCTGGTCGCGCGACTTTACGCTGAACAGCCACCGCCACGCCTTGCGCGAGATCACCGCCTGCTTTCCCGTGTATCGCCCTTATATCCGCTGCGGCCGAGAGATTCTCGAGCGCGACCGCTACTACGTGGAAACGGCCGTGGCCCTGGCCCGGCGGCGCAACCCCGTGCTGACGTCGTCGCTCTTTGATTTTGTGCGCAACATGATCCTGCTGCAGTACCAGGGCGGCGCCAGCGAGGCGGAGCAGGAGGAGCAATGCCGTTTTGTGGGCAAGTTCCAGCAAGTCACCGCGCCGGTTATGGCCAAGGGCGTGGAGGATACAGCCTTCTACGTTTACAACCGCCTGGTTTCGCTCAATGAGGTTGGCGGCGATCCGGACCAGTTCGGCGTGGCGCCGGACGCCTTCCACCGCCATAACCAGGCGCGGCGCCGCCGTCCCTACGCCCTTTCCACCACGGCCACGCACGACACCAAGCGCGGCGAGGATGCCCGCGCCCGCATCAACGTCCTTTCCGAGCTGCCCCAGGACTGGCGGCGCTGCCTGTCGCGCTGGGCCCGGCTCAACAAACGCCATCTGACGATCCGCGATGGCCTGCCGGCCCCCGACCGCAACGATGAGTACCTGTTTTATCAAACCCTGAGCGGCGCCTGGCCGCTCGAACCGTACAGCCCGGAAGTTTACGCGGAGTTTACCCAGCGCATGCTGGCGTACATGGAGAAAGCGACGCGTGAAGCCAAGGTCCACACGAGCTGGATCAATCCCAATGCCGCCTACGACAAGGCGGTGCACGAATTCGTCAGCCGCGCCATGGACGAGCACGGCAACAAGGCGTTCCTGAATGACTTCCGCGCCTTCCAAAGCCGCATCAGCCATGTCGGGCTTTTCAATTCGCTGTCCCAGACCTTGCTCAAGATCGCCTCGCCGGGCGTCCCTGACGTTTACCAGGGCACGGAACTTTGGGACTTCAGCCTGGTAGATCCCGATAATCGGCGGCCGGTGGATTATGCATTGCGTCGTCACCTGCTCGACGGCCTGCGCTCGTTGGACGAGCGAGGCGAGCGCCTGGTCGCCGCGGCCCGGCAGCTGGTCGAAGAGAAGGAAGACGGGCGGATCAAGATGTATCTATTATGGAGAGCGCTGCATTTCCGCCGCGCTCACCCGCGGCTGTTTTCCGAAGGAGAATACCTTCCCGCCGTCGCGGAAGGAAAGGCGCGACAACATGTGGTCGCCTTCGCCCGCCAAGACGAAGATAGTAGTGTGCTGGTATGCGTGCCGCGTCTGATTGCCGGGTTGCTCGGACCGCAACCGCTCCCGCCGCTGGGCATAAACATTTGGGCGGACACCAGCTTGCCGCTGCCCGCGGGGCTGGCCGCGCGCCGTTTCCAAAACCTGTTTACCGGCGAAACACTGGGGGCGCGCTCGGACAATGGCACCGGTGCTTTGCCGGTCGCGGACATCTTCGCCAATTTCCCGGTCGCCCTGCTGGTGGCCGTACCGTCCCTGCCCGTTTGAAAAAGAGGGCAAGACCTTTTCGAACGATCAGAACCGTGGGAGGTTCTTACGATTTCCAAGTCCTGTCCTGCTTTGGAGAAAGCCACGGCTTCATACGCCGAAGGCGTTGGACAATACAGCCCAGGGTCGCGCCAGCGCACCCTGGGGGGACGTATGACCCGGCCACACTACCCCGAAGGGGTTGCACAG
>DASZFN010000515.1:0-12539 GCA_035939715.1 Gemmataceae bacterium
CCCTGCAAACAGGCTGTCCACCCGCGGATTGGCCGTGGTCAGAGGCGCGCGCGGCTGCTGTTGCAGCTCCAGCAAAGCGTCGCGGTAGAGCGCCGGCGGCAGACTGAGAGACAGTTCGCCGAAAGGGTGTTTTCCCGCCAGCAGCTCATAGAGAATCACGCCCACAGAGTAAATATCTGAACGGCGGTCGATGGCGCCCATCGTGCCGTCCCCCTCGGTCCTGGTCGCCCGCAGTTGCTCCGGCGACATGTAGGGGAGCGTGCCACCGACTTGTTGATCCTCGAGTTGGCGATCCAACGACAAATTGAAATCCAGGAGCATGGCCCGGCCGGTGGCGCTCATGAGAACATTGGACGGCTTCAAATCCAGATGACAGATGCCCAGGGGATGAATGAACGCCAGGGCGTCGGCGAGTTGAATAGCGATGTCAAGAATCGCCTCCACGTAGGTGGGCCGATTCCAGGGCGCCGCCGCGCCGGCAAAATCGACCGGCTCCTGCACCGGCAAGGGATAAGCCCGGACCGCGTCCATGATGGCGCGGGCATGCTCGGGGGGGCCGCCATTCTCCAGCGCGTGGTCCAGGACATCCCAGAGCGTGGCGCCGCCCAGGTAGGGCATGCACACCAGGCTGAGGCCGCTGGACTGCTCTTCGTGCACGGAGTAGACCGGGACAATATTCGGATGCCGCAGCCGGCCGAGCGTCTTCGCTTCCTTGGCCCCGCTCGGGGAGATCTTGACGGCGACCTGGCGGTTTCCCAGGGCCGGTTCCTCGGCCAGGAAGACGCGGGCAAAGGCGCCGCGGCCAAGCTCGTCTTGCAGAACAAAGCCAAGATAATTCTCCCCCAGGGCCGGCCAGAGGATGATGTTGCCGTCGTCCGGCACGAGGCGCAGGCATTCCGAAACCAGGCACGCCACTACTTCGCCATGGCGAACGTATTCCGCATGCTTCTGGAGGAAGTTGTGGGCCTGGATCAGGGTCCTGAGGGAGCTCTTGATACGTGGATAGCGCGCGCAGTAAGCATCGACGTCCGGGCGCTCGCCGGCATAGTAATCCTCGACATAGCAATCCAGGGCGCGACGAATGCTCGCTTCGCGCGGCGAAAGCGGCGTGGCGGCCGGAACTGGCGGCGCCGCTGCCGATTCCGCGGCGGCCGGCCTATCAGGTTGAAGGAGAGCGGGCTGTCGAACCATTTGGCAACAACTCGGGTGCGATTCTACTGATCAGACGCCGGATCGTTTTTTCACTAAAGCCAACTCTGTCAGCGATCTCCTGATGCGTGTAGCCCTGGTAGAGCAGTTCCAGCATCACCTTTTGGTGTGTCGGCAACTTGTCCACCAGCCGCGCCCATTGCTCGCGCGCGCCCAGCACCTGGCTGGGCGTCTGCCCGGCATCGGCCAGGGCGCGGGCGTCCAGCGCCGCCGAGCCTTCCAGAGAGCGTTCGCGGCGGATGTCGCGCTTCTGGGCGCCGTAGCGGCGGCGCACCACCTCTACCACCTTGTTCCGCGCTGTCTTCACCAGGTAGGCAACCAGCGCTTCCGGATTGTCGAAGGCGCGTGCCCGCGTGCCCACCGCGAAGAACGACGCCCACACCGACTGGGCAAAATCCTGGGAATCGTACTTGGCGCGCAGCCGCTGATCGAGCCGGCGGCGGACCACGCGGAAGATATGATGTCCGTAGAGCTCGAGCAGTTCCTTGACTGCGTCTTCCGAACCCTGCTGGACCCGCTGCATCAAGCTGGCAAACTCATCCCGCGGCTCCACGCGTCTTCCCCTTAGAGTCGCTGACCGGCTTCCGATAGTTGTAACGTGGCTTTATCATTCAAGCAAGCAAAAACAGGGGCAGGATTCATCTTGTCAGAATTTCCCCAGGCGATACCCTACAAGACCCTGGCGGGCAAATCGCATACCTGATTGCGCGGCAGGAACCCCTTTTGTTGCACGGGAGTGCCTGAGATGGACGAAGTTTCGAGCCTTCTGCACAATATTGCCGAGGTCTGCCGCCATCTGTTCTCCAGCCAGGAACTCCTGGACACCCTGAGAAAACCCGGTTTCATGGCTGCCGCCTTTATCGCCATCAACCTGGTCGTATTCACCGAGACGGGGCTGCTCATCGGTTTTTTCCTGCCGGGCGACTCGCTGCTCGTGACCGCGGGCATCGTCAGCTACCTGAGCGGCTGGAATGTGCCGCTGCTGCTCGTCACGCTTAGCATTGCCGCTATCGCCGGGGATACGGTCGGCTACTACATCGGCCGGCGAACGGGACCCAAGATCTTCACGCGCGAGAAGTCGCGCTTCTTCGCCAGGGACCATCTCGTGAAGGCGCAGCAGTTCTACGAACGGCACGGCGGCAAGACCATCGTCCTTGCCCGCTTCATGCCGTTCATTCGCACCTTCGCGCCGGTTGTGGCCGGAGTCGGACAGATGAACTACCGGCGCTTTCTTCTTTTCAATATCTGCGGCGGCATCGGCTGGGTGCTGAGCATGGTCCTGTTTGGCTATTGCCTGCCCGCCTTTCTCGAAAACTGGCTGTTCCGGCCGGTCTTCGGCCCTGCCTTCCGCATCCAGGATCACATTGATAAAGTCATTGTCATCGTGGTGCTTTTGTCCGTGTCCCCCATTTTCATCCATTGGCTGCGCGGCCGGTCGAAGCGGAATACGAAGCCGCCGGACCCAGTGGCGGCCGCCGCGATCGCTGATCCGGTGGCGATTCATGCCGGAGATCTTTGACTGCGGAGTGCCCCCATGAGCGACACCTTGCTTGCCGATACCCTCAAGTCTCAACTCACTGACCTGCAGAACGGCGGTCTTTACAAACGGGAACGCCAGTTACAGGGACCGCAAGGCGCCGCCATCCAGGTGGGCGATCGCGAGGTCATCAACTTCTGCGCGAATAACTATCTTGGACTCGCCAACCATCCAGCCGTCGTGGCGGCGGCGCAGGAGGCCCTGCGCCGCTATGGCTATGGCCTGGCCTCGGTCCGTTTCATCTGCGGCACGCAGGACTTGCATAAGCAACTGGAAGCAGCCCTGGCCAGCTTTCTGGGCAAGGATGACGCCATCCTTTATTCCTCTTGTTTCGACGCCAACGGCGGGCTGTTCGAGACGCTGCTGGGCGAAGAGGATGCCGTGATCAGCGATGAGTTGAACCACGCCAGCATCATCGACGGCATTCGCCTGTGCAAGGCCAAGCGCCTGCGCTACCGGCATTCGGATATGGCCGACCTGGAACGGGCCCTGCAGGAAGCCGCCGGCAGCAAGGTGCGCCTGATAGCCACGGACGGCGTCTTCTCCATGGACGGCGACATGGCTCGGCTGCCGGACATTTGCGCCTTGGCAGATCGGCACAAGGCCGTGGTGATGGTGGACGACAGCCATGCCACGGGGATTCTCGGGGCAGGAGGGCGCGGTACGCCGGAACACCTCGGCGTACTGCCGCGCGTGGACATTATCACCAGCACGCTGGGCAAAGCGCTTGGCGGGGCGGCCGGTGGGTTCACCAGTGGCCGCAAGGAAGTTGTCGATTTCTTGCGGCAGCGTTCGCGGCCTTATCTGTTCTCCAATTCGCTGCCGCCCATGATTGCCATGGCGGCCATGAAAGCCGTCGAGTTGATTGCAGGCAGTGCCGCTTTACGCGATCGTCTCCATGCCAACGCCAAGCAGCTCCGCGCAGCCCTGGAAGGAGCCGGCTTCTCGATCAAGCCCGGTCAGCATCCGATCTTGCCGGTCATGCTCGGCGACGCGGCGCTGGCAAGCAAAATGGCCGACCGCCTCCTGGAGCGCGGCATCTATGTGATTGGCTTCAGTTATCCGGTAGTGCCCCAGGGGCAGGCGCGCATTCGCATCCAGGTGTCGGCGGCGCACACGCCGGAGCAACTGGAGCGGGCGGCTCAGGCCTTTCGGGAGGCCGGCAAGGAGCTGGGTGTTATCTGAGGCACGCAGGCACGGTGGCACGTCCCGAGGTACTCCGAAGGGCGTGTGCGACCCGAGCGAAGGTGGACGCTGACACGCCCTTCGGAGTACCTCAGAGCGTGCCACCTTAGTGCGGCCAATCGCGGTTCAGGAAGCGGCCGTTTTCACTAATCACTTCTCCGTCGGCCTTGATCCTGCCTCCCTTGCGGAGGTCGCATACCATGTCCCAGTGCAGGCCGGATTGGTTTTTGCCGCCGCTTTCCGGATAGGCTGCGCCCAGGGCGACATGAAAGGTGCCGCCGATCTTCTCGTCAAAGAGCGTGTTGCGCGTGTGCCGGGTGATCGCATAATTGCAGCCGAGCGCCACCTCGCCGAGAACCCGCGCGGACGGCTCCTGGTCAAGCATGCGCAACAGAAATTCCTCGCCTTTCTGTGCCGAGGCCTCCACGACTCGTCCCTGACGGAACACGAGGCGCACGCCGCTCACCTCGCGGCCGCCGTGTATCGAGGGGCAATCAAAGACGATCGTGCCTTCCGTGGCATCTTCAATTGGTCCGGTGAAGACTTCGCCGTCGGGAAAATTCTCGTGCCCGTCGCAATTGATCCAGGTCCTGCCCCCCACGCCGAGAAGCACATCGGTGCCAGCGTCGGTGATGAAGCGCAGCTCGCGGATGTCTCGCAAGAAGCTCGCCAGCCGTGCCTGCTGCTTGGACAGGCCGCGCCAGGCCGCGCCAGGGTCGTCTCTATCAAGCAGGCCCGCGGCAAAGACGAAATCGGCGTAGTCTTCCAGAGACGTCTCCGCTTCCTGGGCCGAGGCCTGGCAAGGAAACTGGGTGGCGACCCAGCGCAACGACTTGTTGGCGGCTCGCTGCAGGAAGGCATCCATCAGGGGTCGCCGGGCCCGGCTGCGCGCGGCCTGCTTGGCCGGATCGATACGACTGAGCGCGCGCGTGTTCTCTGATGCAAAACAATGAATGGTGATATCCACCGCCTCGACTTCGCGTAGCTCCAGGGGGTTGACATAGGCCAGTTGCTTCTGGCTGCCTGTGCGGTAGAGAATCTCCGCACACGCCTCCGGTTCCATGACGACCATGGGATGGCCGCCTGCCTTCAGCACTTCCCGGTAAAGCGCGAGAATCAGCGGCTCGGTGACGGGTGGACCAACCAGGCTGACCAGTTCACCACGCTTGACGGCAGTGCTGTACTGCACCAGAACCTCGGCCAGCCTGTCGATGCGTGGCTCACGCATGCCCGTCACCTCGAAAGCGCCACCGCGTCGCGAATCGGTCTTGCGTTGTAGGACGGATTGCCAATCCGTCCTACGAAGACCTCAGTCTACAGGATACGCACGCTATCCGCTTTCGTGCAGACCGTTGGCAAGGAAGCAGCCAGCGCGTATGCTCCTCCTGAACCTTGCTTTGCCAGGCCGTGTCTGGGCGCGAAAGGAGAAAAGCCATGCAGAACCCATTCCTGATCGGCACGAAGATCTATCTGCGTCCGCTGGAAAAAGAGGATGCTCCTTCGCTCCGGACCTGGATCAATGATCCCGAGGTCAGGTGCACGCTCAGCATGTATCGCCCCATGAACCTGCGCGATGAGGAAGAATTCATCGCCAAGGCCACGCAGAGCGAGCACGACCTGGCGCTGGGCATCGTCATCAAGCATGGCGACAAGCTGATCGGCGCCACCGGCCTGCACCGCATGGACTTCAAGAATCGGCATGCCAGTTTCGGCATCTCCATCGGAGACAAAACGGAGTGGTCCAGAGGCTATGGCACCGAGGCGACTCACCTCATGGTCAAGCATGGTTTTGAAACGCTGAACTTCAACCGCATCTGGCTCTATGTCTTTGAATACAATGCCCGCGGCATGCGCGCGTATGAGAAGGTCGGCTTCAAGCGCGAGGGGATTCTGCGTCAGGACCGCTACCATGAGGGTCGCTATGAGAATACGATTCTCATGGCGATCCTGCGCGAAGAGTGGGCTGCGAGCAAACAGCAGACGAGCTAGCAGGGAGCGTGGATGTTTCAGGATATTTTCGTCGGCCTGGGAGACCCCGCCCACATCGGGCGCGTGGTGGTTCGCCTGGTGGTGGCCTGTATCGCGGGCGGCCTGGTGGGGTTTGAGCGCCAGTTCGAGCACAAGACGGGCGGCCTGCGCACGCACATGCTTGTGGCCCTGGGCGCCGCGCTCTTCGTCATGATCGCAACCGAAATGAAGACCGATGTGAGCCGCGTGATCCAGGGTGTTGCGGCCGGCATCGGTTTTCTTGGCGCCGGCATGATCTTCCGTGTCTCCGATCAGCAAGAGGTGAAGGGCTTGACGTCGGCGGCCAGCGTCTGGGTAACAGCGTCCATCGGCATGGCCGTGGGAGCGGGATTCATCTGGCCGGCCCTGGTGGCCGTGGTGCTCGGCTGGTTGATTCTCTATGCGCTGCACCACTGCGAACGCTGGCTAAAGCAAACACTCAAAAGTGTGCCCGGCAAGCCCAGACAAACTAATGAGGAGGAGGACCCGGCGTGTAAGCCGTAGTCTGTCCCGTTGACCGGCCATTGGACTGGGGCGCGCCCCATTTGCGCCAAAGAAAATAGATGGGCACACCCGTCGCCACAATCACCAGACCGGGCCAGGTCGTTTGCGTGCGATAGCAAAACAGTACGCCCACGATGACTCCGGCGCCAAGCACGTATAGCGCCGGCACGACCGGGTATCCAAACGCTCGGTAGGGCCGCTCGGCCAGGGGGCGGGTACGGCGCAGGCGGAAGATTCCCACGATGGTGAGAATATAGAAAATCAGCGCCGCCGAAATGACGTAATCAAGCAAGTTGTCATAGAGGCTGCCGTATTTCGGGGCCCCAGTCTCGGTCTTTTCCGAAAGGACGGTCCGCGGCAGGATCAAAGCGGCCGCCCAGATTCCCTGGATGAGCAGGGCCCAACCGGGCACATGAAAGCGATTCAGGCGACCGGCCAGGCGAAAGAACAGACCGTCGCGGGCCATCGCGTAATAGGCCCTGGCGCCGGATAGAATCAGGCCGTTGTTGCAGCCAAAAGTCGAGATCAAGATCAAGATCGCCATGGCATAAGCGCCCACCTCGGGAGAGATGGCCTGTGCGGCCGCTGTGCCGACTCGCCCCACGTGATCCTCCTGCATGACATAGAGTGCTTTCTTCGTCATATCCCAATCGGGTCGCGTGCTGAAAGGCAAGCTCACCAGATAAGTGAGGTTGGCGAGCAGATAGAGAATGATAACCAGGGACGTCCCAAGACCCAGGGCGAGAGGGATATTGCGCTTGGGGTTGCGAACTTCGCCGGCGATGAACGTAATATTGTTCCAGGCGTCCGAGGAGAATAGCGAGCGTGTTTGCGTCACACAGATGCCGACAAAAAGGCCGAACGCCGACGCGGCGGTGAGACCCCTTCCCACGTCATCCAGCGTGCCGCGTACGGTCCATGGGCTCTCCTTGTAAAAATTGAGATCCACGAAAATTGCCCGCCGGCCAATCCAGATCCCCAGGATAATGAGCGCCAGCAGAGCCCCGGTCTTGGTAATGGTAAACAGGTTCTGGACGAATTTGCCGAGCCGCAGACCGAGCGTATTCATGAAGGTCAGCAGGACAATCAGTACAATTCCTACGACCTGAGCTGTGGAGAGTGACAGCGCATACCCAGTCCCGCCGAGATGAATTGGTGCAATTAGATAGCTATCCTCTGCGACATTGCTCCAGGCGCCTGTCAGGTATTTATCAAGACCGAGCCGCGCGATCATGTCGGGCCAGACAACACCCAGAAACTTCGCGAAGCCGATCCCCACCGCGGCAATGGTGCCCGTCTGGATCACCAGGAAGAGGGTCCAGCCATAGAGGAATCCCCACAGCGGTGAGAACGCTTCGCGCAGGTAAACATATTGGCCACCAGCCTGCGGCATCATGGCGGCCAGCTCGCCGTAGCTCAGGGCCGCCATAATCGTGAGCACGCCCGTGATCCCCCAGGCTACGAGCAACCAGCCGGGCGACCCGACCTCGCGGCTCATCGCGGCGGAGACAATAAAGATGCCGGAGCCGATCATCGAACCCGCGACGATCATGGTCGAATCGAGCAGCCCAAGGCCCCGAACAAAACCTGTTGCTTTGTCTTCTTGCGCGGTTGCAGTTGCGGACATGGTATTCCTCTGGGTTCAGCAATCGCTCTGGCGTCGCCCGATTATGACAGGACTGGCGTGGCGTGCAAGAGCGCTGCGTCTGCCGCCTGCCAACTTATCGGCGACTGTCTACAAAAAGATTGAATGCCCGGCTCGTCAAGGAAAGTGGCATGGCGGAGAATTCCATCTCGTTGCGCGCGCACGCCGTGGCCATCTGGCAGGCTGCCGTGCAGGCGGTGCGCGCCGACGACCTGGTAATCGCAGCCCTTGCCGATCCCGCCTCGCAGCTCAGGGAAATGGCACGCATGGCGCCCCGCATCCTGGTCGTCGGCGCAGGCAAGGCCGGGGCTGCCATGAGCGCCGGACTCGAAAAGGCGCTGGCTGACTCTTTGGGCAAGGTCGAAGGCATCGTCAATGTCCCCGCAGAGGTCGTGCGCCCCCTGCAGGCTATCCGCTTGCACCCGGCGCGTCCCGCCGGCACGAATCAACCAACGCAGCAGGGCATGGCCGGCACGCTGGCGATCTTGAATCTGGTCGCGAGCGCGGGACCGGATGATGTATGTATTTGCCTGCTATCCGGGGGTGGCTCAGCGCTTTTACCCGCCCCGGTCGACGGCGTCAGCCTGGAAGATAAGCAACAGGTGACGCGCGTGCTGCACGCCAGCGGCGCCACGATCAACGAGATGAATGCCGTACGTAAGCACCTGTCCCGCAGCAAGGGAGGCAGACTGGCCCAGACATTCAAGGGACGCGCCCTCTTCAGTCTTATTATCTCCGATGTCATCGGCGATCCGCTTGACGTCATTGCCTCCGGCCCGACCGCCGCGGATCCGACCACGTTCGCCGATGCTCTGGCAGTCCTGCATAAGTACGGCCTGGCCGCCGGCAAAACCGGACAGCCGCCGCTTCAACAGATCCCAGCCGGCGTTGTGCGTTATTTACAGGAAGGCGCGGCCGGCCGGCATCCGGAAACGTTGAAAGTCCTACCAACGACGGTGCACAATCGTGTCATCGGCAATAACGCGATGGCCCTGGCCGCGGCCAAGCACAAGGCGGAGGCGCTTGGCTACCAGGTGTTGGATCTGGGCCCCCATATTGAAGGGGAGACCCGCGACGTCGCCACCGCCATGGCAGGCCTCGTGAGGAGCATTCGGAATGACGGCAAACCGGTTCGGCCGCCCGCCTGCATACTGAGCGGTGGCGAGACCACGGTGACGCTGGGCCCGCACCACGGATTGGGGGGACGCAATCAAGAATTTGTCCTGGCTGCCGCCGCCAGCTTGGGCAAGACCGAACTCATGGACGCAATTGTCCTCAGCGGCGGCACTGATGGAGAGGACGGCCCCACCGACGCCGCCGGCGCAATCGCCGACGGCACTACGCTTACGCGAGCGGAGAAGGACCAGCTCGCCCCGAGCGATTACCTGGCACGCCATGACGCCTACCGTTTCTTCGAGAAGACCGGCGATCTGCTCAAATGCGGCTTGACGCAAACAAACGTCATGGATGTGCGAGTAATTCTCGTTCACGAGTCCGCATGTATCGAAACTGGAGCAAAATAATACATTTCGAATTGCCGGTTTGTAAGAATTGCTCAGCCGAGGCTGGCTCCGAAACAACAGCATTACCCGTAAGCCTCATTGATATATTGAGTTACAGCGTTCATTGAATCATGACTAGGGATTGGCACCACACTTGCTCAGGGTAGGAACAGAACAGAGAGAAGCCCGGAGCGGAGAAGACTGCTGGGGCTGGAACAGAAGAGGCTCGGGGCCAGAACCCGAGAAATCGTGGGGCTTTCCCGGAGCGCAAGCCGGACGACGCCGGAACAGACGTTCGGACTTGCGGCTTCGGGCGCCACGCGATGAAGAGGCAAGGAAGAGAACAGGCCGACAGAGAAGAATACCCAGAGAAGTTGGCATAGTCGAAGGGCGCAACGGGCTTCCTCCCCGGATCGTTGGCCCTTCATCCGCGTGGCACCCAGGCCGGTCCGACCCCGGCCTGGGTGCCCGCGTTTCTAGACCTATCCCTCAAAAACTATAGTCCGATCCCGAGCACGCCTCCGTTATAATGAGAGCGCCGCCTGTCTCTATTTTTTCGGGGCATGTTCTGTGTTCAATCGGCCTCTCGCGATCAAGTTGCTCGCGCCCACGGTCCTGGTCAGCCTGGCCCTGGTGGCGGTATGTATCGTTGGCGCGTTGTCCCTCAACTACTTGCACTTCAACCTTAACAAAGAGCTGACAGAGAACATCGAAAGCACGCGCGCGGCCCAGCATCTGGAGACAACCACGGAGGAACTGTCTCACCTCCTGGCCGGAGCGCACGAGCGGCCGGCGGAGTTGACGCAACGCATCGAGGAGCTCAATCAAAAGGCCCGGCTGGAATTGAACCGGGCCTCTGCCCTGGCCAACCTGGAAGACGAAAAACGCCTCGTGCCCGAAGTCGAAAGAGGCCTCAACGCCTACCTCAAGGATTGGGATGCTCGCCAGCAGGTCCGTAGCAGTAATCTTCTCCAATATGACCGGGCGCTTTCCGGCCGGCTCGATGCCGACGTGCTGGCGCCCTGCAAGGCGCTGCGCGATTCCAACCTGCAGCAGATCGAGAACTCAAATCGGGAGAACCAGCGCATCATTCAAGGCCTCAATTGGGGACTGCTGGCGTTCGGACTGGGAGCGCCGCTGAGCGGTCTGCTGCTGGGCTACGCGGTGGCGCGCAGCCTGCACCATTCGATTTATCAGCTCAGTGTCGGCATTCGCGATGCGGCCGGCCGGCTCAACCGTGAACTTGGCTCCGTGACGCTAGAAGAGCAGGGAGACCTGCCGGACCTGCACCGCCAACTGCAGGGAGTGATCGCAGAAATTGAACGGGTCGTCGATCAGCTTCAGCAGCGCGAGCGCGAGGTCTTGCGCGCGGAGCAACTGGCCGCGGTTGGCCAGGTCGCAGCAGGCGTGGCGCACGAGTTGCGGAACCCACTGACGTCGGTGAAGATGCTTGTGCAGACCGGCCTGGAAGGCGGCCAGGCCTCCGGCCTCCCTGCGGAAGACCTGCGCATCATCGAGCATGAGATCCGCCGCATGGAGCAGTGCATTCAGCTCTTCATTGACTTCGCCCGCCCGCCGCGCTCGGAGCGGCGCCAGGCCGATCTGGTGGCAGTGCTGCGCCGCGCCCTGGCCCTCGTGGAGGGACCCGCGCGGCGGCAAAAAGTGACGCTGGCCGCCGCTCTGCCCGAAGAACCCGTGTCCCTGCTGATCGATCCGGAGCAGATTCACCAGGTCGTCGTCAACCTGTTGCTCAACTCTCTGGACGCGCTGCCCCGCGGCGGCACCGTGAACCTGCGCCTGCTTCGCCATGTCGCCGGCGCTGCGAGCCCGGCTACGTCGGCAAACGGAAACCAGATCGTTGAAGTCCAGATTCATGACACCGGTCCCGGCATCGCGCCCCGCATTGGCGAGCGCCTGTTCGAGCCGTTCGTCAGCAGCAAGGAAACCGGCCTCGGACTTGGCCTGAGCATCTGCAAGCGCCTGATCGAAGCCCACAGCGGAACGATCCGTGGCGAGAATGCACCGGAAGGGGGCGCCGTGTTCGCGTTTACGCTTCCCGCTTAATGGTCACTCGTCATTGGTCATTCGTCATTCGCGTGCCGCGAATGACCAATGACGAATGACCTTGTCGGAGATGGTAATGCCCACTTTGCTGGTCGTAGACGATGAGCCGTCAATCCTTGCCGCGTTTGGCCGGGCGTTCCGTGATACGGCGTTCACCGTATACACGGCTGAGACAGCGCGCGACGGCCTCGCTCTGGCCCGCGCCCAGCAGCCCGATGTGATCATCTTCGACGTGCACCTGCCGGACATGACCGGCCTGGAGGCGTACAAGACCCTCCGCGCCATGGACGCGCGCAGCCCGGTCATCTTCATCACCGGGAAAAGCACCACGGATACGGCCATCGAGGCGATGAAGCTCGGCGCCTACGATTACCTGCTCAAACCTCTGGAGCTGCCGCAGCTTCGCCAGGTGATTGACCGCGCCGCCGAGATCAGCCGCATGAGCCACGTCCCCGCCGTCCTGGCCGAGCAGGAAGCCGTGGACGATCGCGTCGATGCCATCGTCGGCCGCTGTCCCGCCATGCAAGACGTTTACAAGGCGATCGGCCGCGTCGCCAACCAGGATGTCACGGTGCTTATCACGGGGGAGAGCGGCACCGGCAAGGAACTGGTGGCGCGGGCCATTTATCAGCACAGCCGCCGCGCCGCGGGTCCTTTCCTGGCGATCAATTGCGCGGCCATCCCGGAGCAGCTTCTGGAAAGCGAACTATTCGGACATGAAAAAGGCGCCTTTACCGGGGCCGATCGCCGGCGTATCGGCAAATTCGAGCAGTGCGCCGGCGGCACCCTGTTCCTCGACGAGGTCGCCGACATGTCCCCGCTGACCCAGAGCAAGATGCTGCGCTTCCTGCAGGAGCAGCAGTTCGAACGCGTCGGCGGCAACGAA
>DASZFN010000516.1:0-3674 GCA_035939715.1 Gemmataceae bacterium
ACAGGTTCAGGACGCCGAGCAAGACATAGGTCACGGGGTTGTCCAGGGTGAGGAAGTTGAACGCGCCGGCCCAGGACAGCAACAACACCGCCACGTCCCCGACAAGGAGCCCGGCCACAGACCCCCAGGGGACGACCGGGCCTATCAGCCGCACGGCACTCACCGGCCGCAGGGTCCGTGTCCCCCTCTGTCCGGCGAAGCACAGCCCCCGAGGGGAGGCGTCAAGCGACCCCCGGTCATCGTACCAGGACCACTTCATCAGGCGAAAGATTCGCTCTTCGGTCGCGTACCAAACGTCCCCCGGCCGCCCCTCGGCGTTACTCCGGCCTCCGTCCGGCTCGCGCCGCGGAAGGGAAGTGGCTGGGGCCTCGTCGAGGTCGTTGCCGCATTCCGAGCAGAAGGCATCGCGGACTGGGGGTAGCGCGGCTCCACAATGCGGGCATGCCTCTGCCATCCATCGCCTCGCTGATTGGAAGGGAACGGGCGTGCCGGGCCAGGCCCCCGGCCGGGCGGTGCCGGAGGGGCAGGGCAAACAGGCCCGCCGTGGTGGACATAACAACCGGTCCTGCTTTCCGGGGGAACTGCTCGGGCTACTTCGCCGTCCAAGAACGGACCTCCTGCGCCATCAAGCCAAAGCCGGTCGGGAACGCCGACTCGATGGCCTTGACGTCGGTGATGATGCGGCGGGCCTCTGTCACGGCACGTTCGGTTGCGAGTTCCAGGGAGGGGCGATCCGTGCCGTAGACCAACGTCTTGAGCTGCGGCCTGGTGAACGGGGGCCGGCCCGAAGCCAGGCCAGTGACCCAGGCGGCCTCGCCGATTTGGTGACTCTTGCCGACGAGATACCAAGCGTCGATAGCCGGCACAGGAACTCCGATCGCCACTTTCAATTCCGGCCTGCCCTGCCTTGGCTTCAACTGCCGTCGGGCCTGTGCGATGATCTTGCGCACCCGACAGAGGCGGCAACGGTCTCCACCACCCCCAGGCGCATCGTGGGCGGGGACGTGCAATTCATCATCATCGCAATCGACGACTACGATCAGCCCTTCAGCATCCGAGTTGTAGTGAACCCCGCGGACGACACCTTCCAGCGCGCCGAAGAAACCCGGCACGCTGCGGGCCTCCAGGTCCATGTTGATTGGATCTGGCGGTTTGCCGAGGATGCCTTCTGCAAAAACGGCCACGGCCGCCTGGTCGGCGGGCGACTCGCAGAAGTAACCGACCCTCATGGCTTCACCGAGACCCCGCCCAGGACGCCGCTGTACCACACCTCGCTGAGGGGCGAACCCCCGAGAATGTCTTGATAGTGCTCAATGTCCGTCAAGCGCTTCATCTCCACCTCCAGACCCTCCTTCCGTGCCAGGACAACCTCCTCTGGGTGCTCCCGGTACAGGTCGAGCAGGTAAGGTGAGTGCGTGGTGGCGATTACTTGGATGGGCGGCCTAGTTTCCTTGCAACTCTCGGGGTAACTGAGCCGGTAGAGTGCGTCCTGCAGGTGTCGCAGCAATCGCGGATGCAGGCCGCGGTCGATTTCCTCCAGGCCCACGAGCGAAGGTGGTTCGGGCATGTACGCCAACGTCAGAAGGGCGAGGGCGACAAGCGTGCCCTGCGACAATTCCTCCGCTGGGATCCGATGCCCCCCTCTCTTCGTCCGGAGCACGATTCCTTTCTGACCTTGTGTGGGCTTGTTGAACAGGATGTAGTCATACTCCGGGAGCCATCGCCGCAGTTCCGCGAGCAACAATTCCCACCTCTCTGGATAGTTGTCCTTCAAGTCGTCGAGGACTGCTGCCAAGCCTGAACCGTTCCATTGCAGAGGGCTGGAGTTTACCGCGACAGGGTGCTGGATGACAGAGGGGTCTAATGCGTAGGTCTGCATTCGGCCAAGCCATTGCCGCGAATGCATCATGTCGTTAGCTGAGAGGGTAGCCCCAGTTTCATAGCCGAATTGCAAGGACACCTGTCCGTTTGGCTGCCACAGGAGTGTGGCAATGACCACCTGCTTCTGCAACCTCAGACGCACTTTCATTCCCACGGAAGCATGTCGATCCTCAGCCGTGTTGCTGAGCAGCGATTGCCAGACCATTCCAGTCGGTGCGAAATCTTGCCGCCGGATGTCTGCCTGTGTGGCCGCAACGGAGGCGAGGCATCGGAGCGCTTGGAGGGCTGATGTTTTCCCAGAGCCATTCGGGCCCAGGAGCAGCGTGAAGGGTGCCAAAGGCAGACTCGTCTTCCGCAACGCCTTGAAGTTGGTGAACTCGATGGATTCTATCATCGCCCTCTCCGAACCTATAGTCGCACTCACCGAAAACCAGAACAGCCCTGTTCCGTTGCCTCCTGCGGTCTTGACGCTTACCGCCATAGCTCAGCAGCCGCGCTGGCCGACGGGAGGGGCTAGGCAGTTGCCAGGCGGTGCCAGCGAGGAGGGAGGGGGCGCCCCACGAGGTGAGAAAGACGCCCTCCATCGCACGCGAAAATACCTGAAAGCCAGGGTTTTTCTGCCATCCGAGCGTCTTTCTCACCTCCTGCGGTCCAATCACTCTCACTGCCGCCCGCTGGCCTGGCGCCCTTCGGCACAATGGCATGTTGCCATGTTACTCCTGACAGCAGCGCAAGATCAAGCAGGGGGGCCGCTTGCGTGGAAAAGTCACATGGCGCGGCGTGCGCCATGTGACTCGCCGGGCCAGGCCCCCCGGAGAGCACCCGGAAAGACCTGGCCCGGCGGAGTCGCTGTCAGGTTGCGTCAACTGCGACACTCACTTCTTGGCGAGCTGCCCCTTGAGCACCTCGACCGCCTTCTCGATCTGGGCGTCGCGGCCCTTCAGGAAGTCCCCCGGCGTGTTATCGACGTACACGTCCGGCGGCACGCCGTAGTTCTCCAGATTGGTGTTGTTCACGTTCCACAGCCCCGTCCCCGGCGTGCGGATCGCCGAGCCGTCCATCAGCGTGTACGAGCCGGTGCCGATCACCGCCCCGTACGTCGTCACGCCGACCACCTTGCCCAGCTTCAACGTCTTGAAGCCGTCGGGGAAGACCTCCGCGTCCGACGTGGAGCGCTCGTTCTCCATCACCACCATCGGGCCGAAGAAGCCGCGCAGCGGCCGCGTCACGTTTACCGAGCCGCGCTGCCGCGTGTACTGGTACTGCCGCTGGCCGAGGATCTGCAACAACTCCTGGTCGATGCCGCCGCCGGGGTTGAAGCGCTGGTCGATCACCAGCGCCTTCTTGCCGGCCATCTGCGCCAGGTCGCGCTCGAACTGGCGCAGCGACGGCTCGTTCATCTGCCGGATGTGCAGGTAGCCGATGGTGCCGTCCGACAGCTTGTCCACCAGCTTCCGCCGGTCGGCCACCCAGCGCTCGTACTGCAACGTCCCGTGCTGGCCGCCGCTGACCGGCCGCACCTTCGCCGTCCAGGCGCCCTCCTTCGCCGGCTTGCCGTTGACCAGGAACTCCATCTTGCCGCCCGGCGACTCCGTGTAGAGCTTCCAGTAGTTGTCGCCGGCCTTCAGGTCGTGGCCGTCCGCCGCCAGGATGAAGTCGCCGACGTTGACCTTGACGTAGTCCTTGTCGGCCGGGCCGTTCTTGTAGACGTGCGTCACCTTGTAGTAGCCGCTCGGGTCGGCCGCCAGCTCGAAGCCGGGGTAGCGTGTCTGGTCGCCGCTGGCCGCCCCGCC
>DASZFN010000517.1:0-8601 GCA_035939715.1 Gemmataceae bacterium
TAGCGAATCCACCATCTGGACTCCCGAGGAGCGCGCCATCATCGAGCAGGATACCATGCTCACGCGAGATCTCCTGGAAGAGCAGTATGCCAACCTCGAGCAGCAGCACGAGACGGCCGCGCTCGGCATGTGGGTTTTCCTTGCCACGGAAGTGATGTTCTTCGGGGTGTTGTTCCTGGGCCTCGGCGTTTACACGTACATGCATCATGAGGCCTTCGAGAAAGCCAGCGAGAAACTGAACTGGATGATCGGCGGCATCAATACGGTCGTGCTGCTGATCAGCAGCTTATTCATGGTGCTGGCAGTCCATTCCGCCAAGGTGGGCAAGCAACGTGAGCTGCGCCTCTTCCTGCTGTTAACCGCACTTCTTGGCGTTGGCTTTCTCTGCCTCAAGGGCTTCGAGTATTACACGGACTGGCGCGATAACTTGATCCCCGGCTGGCGCTTCAACGATGAGGAATGGATCGACAAGGAGCACCTCCGGCCGAACCAGGTTCCGCACGTGAAACTGTTTCTGCTTTTCTACTGGACCATGACCGGCATCCACGCCGTGCACGTCACCCTGGGCATCGGCGCGGTGCTGGTCATGCTTGCCCTGGCGCGGCGCGGCTATTTCTCGCCCATTTATTATTCGCCGGTCGATGTGACCGGCCTGTACTGGCACTTTGTCGATACCGTGTGGATTTTTCTCTTGCCCATGCTTTACCTGCTCGGAACTCATACCCGGGCAAACGTGCATTTTTAGGGAGCCCATATGGCGGCGCGTACAATTTCTCCAACGACCTATGTCACGGTGTGCGTCATTTTGATTCTGCTCACTTTGCTCACGGCGAGCGTCTCCTTTATTCCTTTGGCCGGGGTTTGGCACACGGTCGTCGGCCTGGTCATCGGACTTATCAAGGCCAGCCTGGTGGTGCTGTTTTTCATGCACGCCCTGTTCAGCGATCGCGTCACGCGCATCGTCATCGCGATTTCCTGCTTCTGGGTGGGCTTGCTCCTCACGCTCACGCTGTGCGATTACTTCACGCGTGGCCTGGTGCCGTTCATGCCCGGACATTGATATCGTAGGGCAGGTTTTTAACCTGCCTTCACCGGAACAGGCAGGTTAAAAACCTGCCCTACGAACAGAGGCGAGCTACCAAGAGGAGTGGTGATGAATAGCTCAGAAGCAAGCGCCGCACCTGTAGTCGAGCTGGGCATGGCCGGACTGATCATGGGAACAGTCGCCCTGCTGCTCGCCATATTCCCGGTGCTGGGTATTCCGCTCGCGGCGGTCGGGCTGGCGTGCGCCTTGATCGGCTTCTTGCTGGCGCTGCGGAGGGGAGGACTGGAGCTGCGCTGGAGCGCGGGGGGCATTGCGATGTGCGCCGCCGCCCTGGCTGTGAGCCTTGCCATTCAGTACGCCCCTCTCGGCCATCTGCGTGGCTGGGAGGTCCCTCAACTTTGGCGCGAAGTCCCGGCTCGACCCTATGTGCCGCCACCCTCGCCATGAGTTGGGGATTGACCGAGCAGCGCACTCAAGTTGCCAAGGTCCTCCAGCACGCGATCGGGCTTGGCTGCTCTCAGGGTCGCCATCGTGTCCGAGCCTGTGCGGACAACCCACACAGTGACACCGGCGGCGCGAGCCGTTTCAATGTCCACGGCCATGTCGCCAATGTAAAGTGCTTCGGCTGGCGAAACGCCCAGGCGCCCCAGCGCGGCCAGCAGCATGTCCGGCGCAGGCTTCAGGCGCGGGGCATCCTCCGGGCCGATCACGGCCTGAAAATACCGGCCAATGCCCAGGATGTCGAGAAGCTGCAGCGTAAAGGTGCGCAGCTTATTGCTGCACACCGCCAGGCGCAGACCGCGTTGATGCAACGCGGATAGCTCTTCCGCCACATGCGGCAACAGCCGGCTGCCGCTCTTCAGGACCGAGGGATGGTGCGCCTTGTATTCCGCGAGATCCGCCTCGACGTTCGAGCCGGGCACCGTGTGCTGCAGCAGGTTGACAGGACCGCGGCCGACGTGCCGGCGCACTTCCGCTTCGCTCAAAGGGGACAGGCCGTGCCTGGCCCGGACATGATTGACGCTGGCCGTGATAGCCTGATAGCTGTCCACCAGCGTGCCGTCACAGTCGAAGATGACGGCCCGCACAGGCGGCTTCGTGGGTTGATTTGAGTCCGGCAAGCATGCTCCTCGCAGTTCAATGGCTTGAGTCTGTCTTGTCGTCCAGGATTCGCCCAAGCTCGCGCAGATCGAGGTTGCCGCCCGACAGCACTCCTACGACCGTCTTGCCTGCCAGAGTGTCGCGTAATTGCCAAGCCGCCGCGGTCGAGGCGGCGCCCGCGCCTTCGGCGAGATTGTGGGTGGTACGCAGCAACAAACGGATCGCGTCGCGCAGGGCGGCGTCGCCGACCAGCACCATGTCGTGCACCTGACGCCGCATGATCTCCAACGTCATGTCCGCAGGCACACGCGTGGCCATGCCTTCGGCGAACGTTTGCGGGGGACCGGTCTGGACGGGCCGGCCCGCGCGCCAGGAGAGCGTGACAGCGGGGGCCAGCTCGGACTGGACGCCGATGACCTTGGTTGCGGGCCGGCGCTCGGACGCCACCAACGCAGCCCCGCAGATGCCGCTGCCCAGGCCCACCGGCACGACTAGCACATCCGGGTCGGGAAGATCGTCAAAGATTTCCAGGGCGTAGGTGCCCACGCCGGCGATCAGGTCGGGTTCGTTTGCCGAGTGGACATAACGCAGGCCTTCGCGGTGTCGGATGCTCTCGCAATGCTCGCGGGCCTCATCATAGTCCCGGCCGTGCTCGATCAGTTCGGCGCCGAGCGCTTGAATGGCGGCATTCTTGTCCGGGTTGTTGTTCGCCGGCACGACGATGACGCAGCGCACATTGAACAGGCGGCAGGCGTAGGCCAGGGACTGGCCGTGGTTTCCGGTCGAGCAGCCGATGACGCCGCGCTCCTTCTGCTCAGCCGACAGGCGGGAGATGAGATAGATGCCGCCGCGCACCTTGAAGGCGGTCGTGGGCGTGTGGTTTTCGTGCTTGAGGAAGAAGCGACAGCCGATCCGCCGGGAGAGCGCGGGCCATTCATAGAGAGGCGTCGGTTTCAGATAACGGCGCACCACTGGCAGCGCCGCCAGGATGTCGGCATAGGTTGGGGCGTTCATTCTTTCCATCTTATGTCAGCGTGCGCCGTTCGGCAGGACAGGACCCGAAGCGCCAGTTCTGAAGTTGCGCCTTTAACAAAACTCAGGACCCCTGCCGGCTCGTCCGGCAGGTGAAACAGTTCGGTTGCTAGAAAGGCTCGCCCGAGTTTGCGACGACCCCTGCCGGCTCGTCCGGCAGGTGAAGCAGTTCAAGCCCCAGGCTGTAGCCAGCCGACGAACTCCTTCACCTGCCGGACGAGCCGGCAGGGGTCGATGATAAGGAACAGCGCCTGCTAGCCCCCGAACTGCTTCACCTGCCGGACAAGCCGGCAGGGGTCTAACGAGACCAAAGGCACAGAGAGACACGCAACTTCAAAACTGGCGCTTCGGGTTAGTATGCTGCCGAATTGCGCACACGGATCTTAGTTGCGTTGCGTTCTCGGCGGTTCTCTGCCTTCCAACCTGATCACCATTTGCCACACTTCCTCGGGAATCGGCACCTTGCGACCCTCCTTGTAGTGCATGGTGACAACCATGCCGGTGCCTTCGGTGGCGATCGCGTCGAGCTTGTGGCTTACCAGCCGGTACTCCATGTTGAATCGGTCGTCCGCTCTATCGGTCACGCGCACGCCGACGGAGATCGTATCCGGATACGCCAGCGCCTTGCGAAAGCGGGCCGACGTTGCGGCCAGGATCGGTCCGACGCCGGTGCGGTCTTCGTAGTCGAACCAGCCCATTTGCCGAAAGTACTCCAGCCGGGCGTTCTCGAAATAGCGAAAATACACGGTGTTGTTCACATGCTGGTAGGAATCCATGTCCCCCCAGACCACGGCCTGCTGGACGATCACCGGAAAGCCGTCGAGATGTCTCTGGCTCATGAGTTTTGCCGCTCCAGTTCCTTGAGATAAGCGAGCGCCTCGTCCACGGTGCCGACTACGGCGCCGGGCACACGGCCTTCGTCGTCCAGTTGCCTGAGCAGCATCAGGTCGTCAAAGTCGGGAGATTTTTCCAGCTTGCGACGCAGCCGCGCCGAGATCGTGCCTTCCCGATATTCATGCGCCTGCATGTGATGCTCGATGAAGAAGCGCGTACGCTCGGTGATCAAGCCTTCCAGGGCCGACAAGCCGGCGGCGACATGATCGTAGCGATCCATTCCCTTGCCGACATCATGCAGCAAGGCGGCGAGCAGAAACTCCTCGTCGTAGGGGCGATGTTCGCGTGCCAGCTCGAAGACCTGCAGCGTATGATACAGAGCATCTCCCTCGGGATGATATTTTTCCGGCTGCTTGACGGTCTCGAGCGGCAGCAAGAGCATGCGGTAGAGCTGGTACGGGTCCACCGCTGCCGCGCTGGCCTGTAGTTCCTCGTCCAGATTGATGCCCGGATACTCGCGGAGCAGCATCTCCTCCAGCTCCCGGATAGAAGCCCTTTCAATCGGTTTGCCGGTGATCGAACTCTTGAAGACATAGTGCGCCCTGTCTTCGCCGTAGACCGTCAATTCGAAATTGAAGCTGCCGTAGATGTGAATATGCGTGAACACACGAGCTTCCTCGAACTTGACGATTTGCTTGCGTTCAAGATCATATTGAAGTCCTTCGCTCTCCAGTTGATCGGTGATGAGCGCGGGGCTGTCGCAAAAGACATGAATGTCAATGTCGGAGCCCTTGCGCGTGTGGCCGGTCATGACACTGCCGATGAGTCGCGGCCGAAATTGCCTGAGCAGACTCATGAGCCGCAGCGCTTCGAGGCGCATGTCGCGCAGGTTGGCGGTGCGTTTTTCGCCTTCGTGGATGCGGGCGAAGACCTGGATTTGCTCGCGGATTTCGGCGTTGGACGGGAGATCCTGAGGTTTGACGGTTTGCCGGCAGAGCCGTTTGGCTGCCTTGCGCTTCGCGGTGTAGTATTCCGATTCGCTGCGCTCGTACATGAGCCGGGCGGCTTCGAGCGCGATTGCTTGCCGTAGCTTTACATTTGCCATCCTTTCGTGCGCCGTTACCAGGCCCATCAAGGCGGCGCGGGGCCGGCTGCAATTATAGCATATCTACGCATACAGCCGATAATCGATGTCGGGGAAGATGTTATGCCGGCGCTCCACTTCGCACAGCCAGCCTTCGTCCAGGCTATCGCGCTTGATCTCGTCGTAGAGGTGGTTGAAATTCAGCACATGGACGCGCGTTCTCTCGCGGGCGTAGTCCACCATCGTGCCGGTCTTCATGATAAAAGCCCAATCACTGGACTGGGCCAGCATTAGCTCGCGGGCGGCCTGGTTGAGCGCGCGGCGCTGCAGCGGCGACGGCTGCGCAAACCGTTGCGCCATTTCCACCATCCGGTCCGAGCCTTCCTGGAGATGCCGGTAGATCCAGTCGTTGGAGCCTTCCAGCCAGACCTCGCAGTAGCCCTTGTAGCCCCAACTCGAAAGCGTCGGCTGGCTGAGCTGAAGCTTGGGGTGGCGGTCCAGGTACTCAGGGATAGTGACGGGCTTGATGGTCTGCTGGTCGTAATGGAGCTTGCGCAGCAGGAAATTAATCCAGTCGGGTCCCTCGAACCACCAGTGACCGAACAACTCGGCGTCATACGGCGCGACGATAAGGGAGGGCCGGCCGTCCATGGCGCCGCTCAGCCATTCGACCTGTTTCTCACGATTGAACATGAAATTGCCGGCGTGCTCCGCGGCCTTGTCCAGCGCGGCGCGTGGATGGTAGGGCTGCTTGTGATCAGTGCGGCCCGTGATCTTGTAATATTTGATGCCGAGATGCGTACGGATGCCGCTGGCGTGCAGGTGCGGTTTGAGGTAGTCGTAGTCAAGGTCGAAGCCCACGTCACGATAAAAATCGCGGTAGGTGTAGTCGCCGGGGTAGCCTTCAATGGCGCTCCAGACCTGCTTGGAGGACTCGGTATCGCGGGCCAGAACCGCTACATTGCTTTTCGGACAGAGAATCGGGGCATAGACGCCAAACTTCGGCCGCGGCTCGGCAAAAAGCACTGCATGCGTGTCGCCGAAGAAATAACGAATACCCGAATCGCGCAGCAATTCATCAACGCCTTCGATGTAGCCGCATTCCGGCAGCCAGATGCCCTGCGGCCGTTTGCCGAAATGGCGCTGAAATTCGCGCCCGCCGAGCTCGATCTGAGCCCGCATGGCGTTGCGGTTGATGTTCATGAGCGGCAGAAAGCCGTGCGTGGCGGCGCAGGTGACCAGCTCCAGCTTGCCCGTCTCGAAGAAACGGCGAAACCCCTGCAGCAGGTTATTGTTGTATTGCTTGACGAACACGTCTCGTGCCCGCTGGAAGCGCTCATGGTACATCAGCGCCAGCGGATGGAATTCCGGCTGCCAGCGGGTACGTTCGATCTCCTTGCCGGACAGGGCGATCAGGTTATCCAGGTGCCGCAGATAGCGGTATTGCAGGAGCGGGTCGCTCAGCATGGCCGCGAGCGTCGGCGTGACCGACATGGTCATGCGCCAGGGCACGCCGTCCCGTTCTAGCCCATCGAAGACTTCGAGCAGAGGAATGTAGGTTTCGGTGATGGCTTCATAGAGCCAATCTTCTTCCAGAAAATCGTCATATTCGGGATGGCGCACGAAGGGCAGATGAGCGTGCAAAACCAGGCATAAATATCCAAGAGGCGTCGTCATGTCGCTAGGGTGCTCCAAGCTGTGGGTGCGTGAACAAAGGAGAGAACTGAACCGAGACCGGCCAAAAAGTCTTATTATGAGTTAGCCGGGAGAACTTCAAGGTTGACCCATTGGCCGCGTATCAGCACGGCGCTGACGACGGGCGCCGCTTGCCAAAGCAACTCGTACGGATCTGTGCCCTGGTCATCCGTCAGCGGGACAACGACGAGGTCGGCGGATTTGCCGCGAACCAGGCTGCCGGTTTTCTTTTGCCAGCCCAATCCTTCTGCGCCCCACAGCGTCGCCATGCGCAGGATAGTATCTCCTGGCAATTCCGGAAATGCTTCGTGGACAAAGCACGCCTCGGCCAGCATGTTCAAGTCGGGATTCGAGGCCAGGCTGTCCGTGCCTAACGCCACGCCCACCCAGGCGTCCAGGTAGTCACGTAGCGGGTACCGCCCATGTCCAAAGGCGGCGTGGGTGCGTGGGCAATAAACGACAATCTGACTTCCAGGCACCATCGAAGGCTTGAGGTAGTTCCCGTGCACAAGCAGGCAGCGAGGCACGTCTTTGTTAAGCTTCAGAACCTCGCCGATGTCTGTTGCCAGACCCGCTGAATCCCAGACATCCATGTCGCGGAGGAAATCGACAAATGGTCCGCGCCGGTGTTCCAGTAGCTCGAGTTCAGCCGTGGTTTCCGCGACATGAATAGCGATCGGCAGTCGCGATTGTGCTGCTCGAAATGCGGCCATGCGAAACAGCCACGTATGGACACTGTAGGGCGCATGCGGACTTAAGCCTGGGCTGCAGTGCGCTTTAAATGGACGTTCGCGTAGCCAACGGCGGGCCTGCGCCCATGCTCGTTGGGCACGTATGGAGGGGAGGCCGAGCAGTTCGTAGAAAACCACCGCACGGCCCCGATAGCCGCTATCGGACAATGCCTGCCAACTTGCACCATGCGCGGAAATGTCGCCCAGCAAGGTGGTGCCATACCGTATTGACTCGGCCAGCCCTGCCTTGATGTCGGCTTCAATTTGTTGCGGGGATTGACTGCGTCGGTGAGCGATGACGGCACGGAGCCACTGCGTGAAATCATTTCCGGGCGGCGTCTTGCCGCGCAATCCGGTGAGATCGAGATGCGTATGCGCGTTCACGAGTCCCGGCAGAATCGCGGCGTTACCCAGGTCCTGGTCGGCGCGGCGTTGGCCATGCGGATCAACCCTGCGGATGCGTTCTCCCGAGATCGTGATTGTCCCCTGTTCCAGGGGCCGTCCTTCGACGGGAAAGATCCAACGCGCCGTCAGGGTCCAGGATTGGTCGCCGGGCAGACTCATGTGAATAGGATAATCGGTCATTGGTCATTAGTCATTCGTCATTCGCTCCGCGAATGACGAATGACCAATGACCTTTTCCTTATGCTTTCTGAAATCGATGGGCGGTTACGCCGATGACGCCGTATTGCTCCTCAACCAGCCCTGTTACGATGTAGGGTCCAAGCGTCAGATAGGCCACCGGCGGGCAGGTGCCGGGGAAGAGGGTCGCCTCGATCAGGCCCCATTCATCTTCCAGCGTCACGAACTGCATGGTGTGTCCGCCTGTCGTCGGCGTAAGCCGAGCCGTGGCGACCACACCGGCCAGGCTGACGCGCTTGCCCAGATTTTGCGGCAAGTCCTTGCTGGTGATTAGCCCGGCCGGCAACGCTGGTCGAAAGAGCGACATCAGCGGCGGCCCCGCGACGAAACCGAGCAGGTCCCACTCATCGCGCAGGCGGCGGTCGACGGGATACTCCGCGGGAGACCAGTCAATAGCCGGGTCGTCGGAGAAAAGGGCGGGCGCGGGGGACTGAGTA
>DASZFN010000518.1:0-3976 GCA_035939715.1 Gemmataceae bacterium
TACTCAGTACTCAGTACTCAGTACTCCGTACTCCGTACTCGGTACTCCGTACTCGTACATTTTTCCGCCCGACTTTCCGCCCACCGAAAGAGCAAGGT
Organism: Gemmataceae bacterium; assembly: GCA_035939715.1. Classification (GTDB taxonomy): domain Bacteria; phylum Planctomycetota; class Planctomycetia; order Gemmatales; family Gemmataceae; genus DASZFN01. The sequence goes on from DASZFN010000518.1 coordinate 99, forward strand.
CCAGCTCTTCGCTCGCCCCATCTTGCCTCAACGCAACAGCCGTCAAACTCCACGGATGCCGGAAAATTGCACGATTGAAGCGCTTCAAGTCTGCTCAGGCGTTGGGCGAAAGGTAAGGGAAGAGGGATTGCACAACTTCGAGAGCAGGGATGGCCATGGGTGCGCTCGGCCTTTCACTCCTATTGATTGGCGGTTCGGCGAGCGAGTTGCCCGGCGGCTCGTACTTTTGCCAGCCCGCCTTCGCCATTGACAGCGAGGTGCGGACCCCAACCGAGCCGTACACCCCGCAGCCCGGCGATATTTTCCTGGCCACCGACCAAGAACTATGGGCGCGCGTCGGTCATTGGCTGGCTGGCGGGGCCGGGGTGCATCATTCCGGAATCATCTTCACGCGCTCCGATGGGAAGCCGGGCCTGATTGAGGCGGGGCCGTTTAATAAGGTAAAGGTGGAGATTCTGGATCCGTGCACCCATATGCACGAACACGTGGCGGCCGGCGACATCGTGTGGGTCCGCCGGCGCTGCGTGCCGCTCACAGCCGAGCAGTCCAGGTGCTTGACGGCGTTTGCCGAGGCCCAGGAAGGGAAGCCGTTCGCAAGCTGGCGAATGCTGGCCCAGGTCACACCGCTCCGGGGTCGCACGCCGCTGAGAATATACTTCTGCCGGGCGGCGCATGGCGATCGCGATAAATTCTTCTGCTCGGAGCTGGTCATGGAATGCTGCGTCGCTGCCGGGCTGCACGACGCCGAAACGGCTCGACCGAAGTGCACCTATCCGCGCGATCTGTTTTTCGGCAAATCCTCGAACTGGTATCTGAATAGGCATCTCGACATGGATGACGGCTGGTATCCGCCGACGCGGTGGCTGGAGTGGCCCTGCAAGTGAGGGTGCTTGGCGCTTAGCAAAAATGCTAACCACTATGGTCTAAGCACTAAGAGCTAAGATGGCGAACCCTTGCCCGCCGGCATACGATAGTGAACAAGCAACAGCGATGTTCACAACGCGGGTGCCGCCATGATTCAGTCGTTCCTCGACCATACCGGAAGCACGTGGCAAGAGCGCCTCGACATCATCGTCGACATGATGCGCGAGATGAGTTCGCAGACCGACCCTCAGGAAATGGTCCGCACCTACGGGGCCAAGGCCCGGACCATTCTGCCGAGCGATGGCCGCATCTCCCTGAGCCGGCGCGGCTTGACCGCGCCGCGCTACCGCGTCACGCGCAGCACGACCTGGAACCAGCCTGTCGATCCCTGGAAGGACAATGACCGCCTGCCGGTCCTGGAGGGCGGGCTGCTGGCCCGGCTGATCTATGGCGACTTGCCACAAATTATCAATAACCTCGAGCCGGATCCGGACGATCCCGCGGCCGAGTACCTGGCGGGGCAGCGCTCGCTGCTGGCCATTCCGCTTTACGATCAGGGTGTCGCCCTGAATATGGTGCTATTGCTCAAGAAGGAAGCGGGCGGCTTTTCCGGGGACAAGTTTCCAGAGATGGTGTGGCTCAGCAATCTATTTGGCCGGGCTACCAGCAACCTGGTGCTCTCCAATGAACTGAAGCAGGCGTACCAGGCGCTGGACAAGGAGCTGAAGGTGGTCGGCGAGATCCAGCGCTCGCTGCTGCCTGCAGAGCTGCCGAGGATTCCGACCATGGACCTGGCCGCTTATTATCAGCCGTCCGCCAGGGCCGGGGGCGATTATTACGATTTCTTCCCGCTGCCTGAAGGGAAATGGGGCATCTTCATCGCCGATGTTAGCGGCCACGGCACGCCGGCCGCCGTGCTCATGGCGGTGACGCATTGCATTGCCCATACGCATCCGGGGCCGCCGTTGCAGCCGGCGCATGTCCTGGAATACTTGAATTATCACCTGGCCGCTCGCTACACGAACAACGGCAACTTCGTGACCGCGTTCTATGGCATTTACGATCCCGAAACGCGCCGGCTCACGTACGCTTCTGCCGGGCACAATCCGCCGCGGATCAAGCGTTGCCAGGACGGCAGCCTGCTGGCGCTCGACCGGGTCCGGGGGCTGCCGCTCGGCATTCGCGAGAATGGGGCCTATGAGGAAGCCGTCCAACAGCTGCAGACCGGCGACCAGATCATCTTTTACACGGACGGCATCACCGAGGCCCTCAATCCCGAAGGCGAGCTGTTCGGCACCGAGCGGCTTGACCAGGTCCTGGAAAACTGCTCCCTGCAAGCCTCTGCACTTCTTGATTCCACGCTGCGCGCCGTCGAAGACTTTGCCGGCGGGCGTCCTCTGCATGATGATCGAACGCTGATCGTGGCACGGATTATGTAGGGCGCAATCTGGCATGTTGATTGCACATCTTTCCCGCCGCGGGGCGGGTGCGCGCCGACTCAAGCAGAATCATAAATGGAGCTGGCGAGCACATCCCCGACTACGGAGCACCATCATGAAAGGAAATGCGGCAAACACCACCAGGAGCGCAGCCATGGCAAGGACCAAGAAATCAGCGACGAAAAAGCCTCATAAGAAATCCGTAAATTCGCCGCCCACTCCTTTCCGAACACCGGCAACGAGCGCGTCCCGCCCGGAGCGACGAAGGCAGCGGCCGATCGACCCCGGAACCCGGGAGGCGGCGCCCCGGGCAGCGGCGCCGGGCCGCGGCATGCTGCAGGCGATCCCGGCAGCCCCAACGAGTCATACGAGGCTTCAGAGAGCAACGAGCCGCTCGCCGATGAAGCGCCGCCCGATTTGGATTCGCTCGAAGAAGGGCCGCCGTACGCCGGCCTTTCCGGTGGCGCCGTCGGCGGCACTCCCGCGCAAGGCCGCAGTTCCGGCGGAACCACGCATCGCGGCATCAGCCCAGGCAGCACTCATCGTGGCGACAGCACCATTGGCACGGACCCCGATTCGGGCGCCGAGTAAACGAGGAGACCTGACCATGAGATTGACCGGTTTTGACGCCATCGAATATGCGGAGCAAGAAGGGCTCACGCTCAACAAGCATCCCGACACCATCGAAGGACCGCGCATCGGTTTGAGCATTGCCGAGGCCGAGGCCATCGCCGACGAGGAGCCCGAGCTGATCTGGCTCGAGGTGCCCGAGGAGCAGTATTACGGCCAGCCGCAGAACATGGAACCGGAGCGTTAAGAACATTTCTCGCAGAGCACGCAGAGATCGCAGAGAGCAACAGGAGGGTTGCTCCTCTGCGCTCTCTGCGTTCTCTGCGAGAGTTTTACCACCCGCCAGGCAAACCCCAGACTCCCGGTGTAATCAGCTCTACCAAATTGCCGGCAGGATCACGGAAGTAGAGAGACCGGCCCCCCCTGGGCCATTGCACTTCCTTTTCAATGGCCACCCCGCTGGCGAGCAAGTGTTGTCGCCAGCTGTCCAGCAGGTCCGCCCTGATTCCCATGGCAAAGTGCCCGGGCCCTCTGGCGCCGTGTGCCGGCAGCACGTCTCCTTTCAGCGTGCTGTCCGGCTTGAACGCCAACAGGACGCTATTAGTGCCGACGCGAAAGAACACGTGGCGGTGTTTTTCCCCGCCAATGACCGGAAGACCCAGGACGCTGCTGTAGAAACTCTCCAGGCGATCCAGGTCGTCGGCATAGATGGCGGTTTCAACGATGGTTTCAATGGCCCGCGGCGCTGGGGCATTGGGGCTGTTCATCAGGACCTCGTTGCTTTGGCGAGGACATCGACTTTCCTTCTCGCAAGGGAACCGTTGTCATTGTCGAAAGAATTGCTCACTATGACCATGATCGGCTACACTGACAAAGGCGAAGCCACAGTCTTGCAGAGCTGAAGAAGGAGAGCCTTATGCCTTCACCATTCCCAGGAATGAATCCGTACCTGGAACAGGATGATGCCTGGCACGATTTTCACGAGCGTCTCCTGCCCCATTTGGC
>DASZFN010000519.1:0-19483 GCA_035939715.1 Gemmataceae bacterium
ATAACAGCTCCACAGGAGAAAGAGCACGGGCACCTGCGCGACGCCGATAATCAAGAGAGCGGCAAGCACTGTGCCACCGCCGCACAACCACGACAGGTAGGCATCGCTGGGATCGAACCAACATAGCGTCGGCACCAAGAGAAATGCCCTGGCGCCGTAAGCTTGATGCTCGGCGACGAGAAAATTGCCGACCGGCGAAATTCCTCTGCTGCCGATCAGGCCGTGGATTTGAACCCACAGCGAAAGGAAGGCGGCAAGGTAGACGCAACCGAGCAGCCGCAAAAACAGCCAGCGCGACAGCCGAAAGCCGCGCGCACCTTCACCAGCCTCAAAGCGAAACCGACCCAGAAACGTGGCGGCGAACATGGACATCTTGCCGGAGCGACCTGCCGATGCCGCCTCCGGCATTCTATTCTCTTGCTCCCGTTCGCCCCGCTGAGTATCGTCAAGAGACGCCATAAGTTGGGGACATTCGTTGAAAGGCAGTTGTTGCATGAAGGCTTACCGCCTTGCTTCCGCGCTCGCTACCATCGTTGCCGCATTTACTCTGGCGTCGGCTCAAAGCTATGCGCCGCCACCTGTCCAGATGCCCGATGAGGCAACGCTCAAGGCAATCGCCAACAAGTCCAGGCAATTGGAGGAAGCGATCGAATCCCTTCGGCGCCAAGGGGTCCGCGATCCCTATCTGGCTGATGCGCAAATCTATCACAAGGCGGCAAACTGGATCGGCCGGCATCAGGAATATTATCAGCAACAAGCCGGAGCGTGGACGCTGGAGATTCTCGAGCAAGGCTTGGCACGCGCCAAGCAACTGTCACAGAAAGAAGCCCCCTGGTTTCAGCAGGTGGGACGGACAATCGTTCGCGGGCATCGCTCGCGCGTGGACGGTTCGGTGCAACCATATGCCGTCACTTTCCCGGCAGAATATGGCAAGGACCCGAAGAAGAAATGGCGCATCGATGTGGTCCTGCATGGGCGTGACACGGGACTGACGGAAGTCAAGTTTTTGCATGAGCATTCGACGGAGCGCGCCACGCCAAAGGATCAAACCTGGGTGCAACTCGATATCTACGGCCGCGGCAACAACGCGTATCGCTGGGCGGGGGAGACGGAAGTTATTGAGTGTGTCGATGACTTCCTGGCGGTGGAGCGGCTCCTTGGCCGTGAAACGCTGATCGATCCGGCCCGCTTCGTGCTGCGCGGCTTCTCCATGGGCGGGGCCGGGGCCTGGCATCTCGGTCTGCACAACCCCAGCCGCTGGTGCGTCATTGGCCCGGGCGCCGGTTTTACCGCGACGCACGGCTACGTCAAGAATCTGCCGGAGAAATTGCCGCCCGAGCAAGAAGCCTGCCTGCATATCTACGACGCGGTCAATTACGCCGAGAACGCCTTTGACGTGCCGGTCGTCGCCTATGCCGGCGAAAAGGACGCGCAGCTCCAGGCGGCGCGCACCATGGAAGGCAAACTGAAGCCGCTCAACATGCCGATGAAACTCCTGATCGCTCCCGGTCTGGGGCACAGTTTCCCGCCGGAATGGCGCAAGCGCGCAGAAGAGGCTTACGCGCCTTTTGTGGTCAAGGGACGCGAGGAGTATCCTGCACGCATTCTGTTCGTCACCTACACGCTGCGCTACCCTTCCTGTGGCTGGGTCGAGCTGTTGGGGCTCGATCAACATTACGAGCGCGCCCTGGTCGATGCCGAATTCGCGGACACCGGCTACACGGTGAAAACGGTGAATGTGCGCACCTTGCACCTGACGCTGGCGCCGAACCTGCCCAATCCGCTGGTGGTGACCATCGACGGGCAATCCTTGACGCCGCGGCCGTATCTGAACCGGGCCGGCGTCAACCATCTCTACCTGGAACGCCGCGACGGCCGCTGGGCCGATTATCTGCCGCAAAAGATTTTTACCGACCGCCTGCGCCGGCTGCAGAAAGTGCCGGGACTGCAAGGTCCCATCGACGACGCGTTCATGGATTCGTTCGTGTGCGTGCGCGGCACCGGTACGCCGTGGCATGAAGGGACGCAAATGTTTGCTGAGGAAACGCTCAAGCGCTTTGAGTCGGAATGGGACAAGTACCTGCGCGGTTACCTGCCCGTCAAGGACGACACGGCGATCACGGACGATGACATCGCCGGCCGGAATCTGGTTCTATTCGGCGATCCGTCCTCCAACTTGCTGATCGGCCAGATCCTGGATCGCTTGCCGCTCAAATGGACGAAGGAGCAAATCGAGTTGGCCGGAAAAACGTATGCGGCGTCCGAGCACGTGCCGGTAATGATCTTCCCGAGCCCGCTGGCCGCGGGGCGTTATGTCGTGCTCAACTCCGGCCACACGTTTCACGCCGCGGATTTTGCGGGAACCAACGCCTTGCTCTATCCGCGTCTGGGGGATTATGCGCTCCTGAAGGTCAAATCGACGGAGAAACAACCGCTCGCGTTGGAAACATTAACGGCGGGAATCTTCGATGACTTCTGGCGAATAGCAGAGCAGGGGAAGTGATCAGTGGCCAGCGTTACCGAAGGCGGCTTAGGGGGGAGATGATGAGGTTTCACAAATGAGTTTGCCAGTTTGCCAACTGAGTTTGCCAGGGTTGGCAAACCTATCTCTCGGCGTAAAACCATCCGGTCGTTCAAGTTATGTCCAGAAAAAAAATTGAGTTTGCCAGTTTGCCACGTTTTTTGAGCCGGGGGCAAGATGGCCATCCTGGTGGCCATGTTGGGCACCATTGTGGGTTAGAATTCTCCCTATCAATGGTTTTGGGACAGGCTTATGTTGGTGCTGCGTGAAGGAACGAATGCGGATGTTCCGGCCTTAGTCAGGCTAGTTTGCCTTGCTTTCGAGGAATATCGCGGCTGGCTGGACCCGCCCACGGGGGCGCACCAAGAGACGGAGGAACATCTGGCAGGCAAGATGGCTAGAGGCGGGGCCGTCCTAGCAACTCTTGCCGGCGCGGACATCGGCTGCGTCATATATGAGCGTGAGCCGGATCACCTTTATGCCTCGCGTCTGGCCGTTTTGCCGTCTTCGCGGCGTCAAGGGGTCGGCCGTGCCCTCATGGATTACGTCGAGGACAAGGCCCGCTCGCTCGGTCTGAACCGGGTGCGGCTGGGTGTGCGGCTCGCACTGCCCCGGCTCCATGCTTACTACGAAGGCAGCGGCTACCAGGCCGTGGAATACCGGACGCACGCAGGGTACTCGCAGCCTACCTATGTTATGCTGGAGAAAGTGGTCGGCGACCGCACGGCGGCAGCAGCGGCAACGGAGCGACGGAGCAGACTCGGTTGAGGAGAGTATCGTGCCGGAGTGCCCCACCTGTGGCAAACAACTGGAGCCTACCGTCCGCTTCTGCCCGGAGGACGGCACGCCGCTCGCGGACACTGCGGCGGCGACGCCGACGCGCACCTCGGGCGAACGCCGCACGCAGATCAAGGAGCTGGACCTGCCGCTGGTGCTGGGCAACCGCTACAAGCTGGTTGAGGCGCGGGGCGGCGGCGGCATGGCCAAGGTGTATCGAGCGCTCGATCTGACGCTCGAACGCGAGGTCGCCGTCAAACTGATCAACCCCGACCTGCGGCAAGAACCGGAATTCGACAGCCGCTTTCAGCGCGAAGCCCGCATCGCCAGCCAGCTCGCCGATCCGCATATTGTCGTGGTGCATGATTTCGGCATCGACGCCACGCATGGCCCTTACCTGGTCATGGAATATCTGCAGGGACAATCCCTGCGAGAGCATTTGCACAGTCATGGGCCGTTGCCGCTGCGCGCCGTGCTGCAGATGAGCGCTCAGCTATTGCTCGCCCTGATCCACGCGCATGAAAAGGGCATCGTGCATCGTGACATCAAGCCGGATAACATTTTTCTTTTGAACCAAAGCGGCGTGCGCCTGCATGTGCGCGTGCTCGATTTCGGCATCGCCCGCATTTTTCGAGGCGATGAACCCGCCCATGCCGAGACACTGACGCGCCCGGGGGCCGTGCTGGGTACGCCGCGCTACATGTCGCCGGAGCAACTGGCGGGGCAGCAGGTGGATGCCCACTCCGACCTGTACAGCGCCGCACTGGTGATTTATGAAGCGCTGACGGGCACGCTTCCTTACGTTTGTAACAAGACGTTGCCGGAAATGTGTCCGGAAGCGCCCGGGGCGTTTCAGGATGTCTTGAACGATTGCCTGCAACAAAACCCTGCCGAGCGGCCAGCATCGGCAGTCGAGGTGTACCTGCGCTTGCAGGAGCCGTGTAAAGCGAGCGGGGTGCTGCTGCTGCCCCCAGGCGCCATGGACAAGCTCGTGGCCGCCACGCGCGCGGAGCAAGCCACGATCGCCTATACGCCGGCCACGAGGCGGCCCTGGTGGCGACGCGGTTGGGCTCTTGGCATTTCTGCGGCAGCACTGCTGTCGCTCCTTGTGGGCGTGCTGCTGCTGGTGTTGCATGGCACCGGTCAGCTGGGCGGATCGGCCAAGGAATCGGTGCTCGGGCTGGAGGTCGGCTCCAGCCTGGAAGACGTTGGGCGGAAGTTCAAGATTCGGCATGAGAAGGAGCGCTACGGCGATCCCTGGGCGGAAGAGCCAAAGCGCAAAAAAGTCCTGGGCTATTTGTTGAGGCCGGATGACCTGGGCGACGACCAAGCGGTGCTCAATAGCATGAACGTCCTCTCATGGGCCAATGAGGAGGTGCAAGTGCTTCTGCATCAAGGCGTCGTCCGCGCCATCGTCATTCGCCAGCCGTATCATGCCGCTACCGGCCGCGGCTTGCGGATCGGCGACACGGAATCCCGGCTCAAGGATGTTTACCCGGAGAGGCCGGTCATCGGCACGCACGACGTGATCACGCCGCGCGGCAAGACGGGCTCGAAGGTTTCCCGCTACATCGAGACGTATCGCTATGACGAGCTGGGCGTCGGCTTTGAGGTGGAGAACAAGAGAGTAACGGCGATTGTGCTTTACCCGCCGCGTTCGTCGTAAGAGGTGCTTATGCGTTCTGGGAGTTTTCGATTAATCTTGGCAAAAAAATGGTGGGAGAAAAATGCTGAAAGGCTGAATATGTCCTCCCTTGGCCGCGTTGATTCGCCGTCAATCACAATGTTTTGCCCTAAAATGTTTTTGCCTGCGTTGCAAATTAAGGCCCGCGACGTTTGCCCGAATCGATGCTCTTCGAACGCCCACGCGAAAGACAAGGGACTGACCTGCCGCGTATCTACACTCTGGCTGTAAGGATCTTGCATGTATCTTGCCATTTTCTCGATTCTTCTCGTTCCTGGGGCGGACATTTCCTCGGAGGCGCGCTGGCCGGCGTTTCGCGGAGGGCCAAGGGCCGGCGTCGTCGAGGGAAAAGGCTTGCCCGCGACCTGGAGCACGACAAAGAACGTCGTCTGGAAAACTGATATCCCGGGTAAAGGCTGGTCGTCGCCGATCGTCTGGGGAGAGCGCATATTCCTGACCTCTGTCACGCGCGAAGGGAAGGGCGAGGAAGCGAAGAAAGGCCTGTATTTCGGCGGCGACCGCCCCAAGCCGCCGGAAGATGAGCATCGCTGGCTGGTCTACTGCCTGGATTTCAAGACGGGCAAAATCGTATGGGAGCGGGAAGCACACAAGGGTAAGCCCGACACGCCGCTGCATATCAAGAACTCCTACGCTTCCGAAACTCCGGTCACGGACGGCGAACGCGTTTACGCGTATTTCGGCAACGTCGGGCTGTTTTGTTACGACATGAACGGCAAGGAACTCTGGACCAAGAAATGGGACCCTTATCCGATGCTCCTCGGTTGGGGCACTGCTGCTTCGCCGGTTCTTCACGGCGAGCGCATCTACGTTGTCAACGACAACGAAAAGCATTCCTTCCTGATAGCGCTCGACAAAAAGACCGGGAAGCAGCTGTGGAGCGTGGATCGGGACGAGAAAAGCAACTGGGCCACGCCTTTCGTGTGGGAGAACGAGAAGCGCACCGAGATCGTCACCTGCGGCAAGAACAAAGTGCGTTCCTACGACCTGGACGGCAAGCTCCTCTGGGAGCTGGGCAACATGTCATCCATCGTCATTCCCACGCCTTTTGCCCGGCATGGCCTGCTGTATGTCAGCTCGGGCTACGTCCTGGCCCAGCGCCAGCCGATCTTCGCCGTGCGGCCGGGCGCCTCGGGAGACATCTCCTTGCAGGACAATGAGACGAACAATTCGTTCATCGCCTGGGGAACCAAGAAGGGCGGGCCATACAACCCGTCGCCCCTCGTGTATGGCGATTACCTGTATGTGCTCTATGACCAGGGCATGCTGAGCTGCTACGACGCGCGCAGCGGCAAGGAGATCTACAACCGCCAGCGCCTGGGTGCTAACGCGTTCACCTCGTCACCCTGGGCGTATGAGGGCAAGATCTTCTGCCAAAGCGAGGACGGCGACACCTTCGTGATCCAGGCCGGCCCCAAGTTCGCAAAGCTCGGCAAGAACAGTCTCGGCGAGATGTGCATGGCAACCCCGGCCATTGCTGACGGCAGCCTTATCATTCGGACGCTCACGAAGGTGTACCGGATTCAAGAGGGGGCTGGTCTTGGCCAATAGCTGCAATCGCTCGGTGGATTGAGCTGCTCAGGATTTTACGTAATGACGAATAGACAAGATGATGAGGTCGTCGGGCGAAGTGCTATCGTCAATCTTAAGCAAAAAAAGGTGTCGGGCGTCCGCTTCGGGCAGCGCGATCCGGTACTTAAAACACCTGTTATCTCTGGCGCGGAATTTCTTGAACTTCTCGTAATCCCGCTTGATATCCGAGTGGATGGCGGCGCCAAGCCGGATCAATAGTGTGCGTGAAAGAGCGAATTGTCCGATGCGGACGCTAATCGGCTTTGGCACTCTGACATTGCGATTCACGGAGAAGCCCCTCGGACGTCGTATAGTCACCTCGGTGGTACGCCGCCAGCGCCTCTGCTTCCAGTTCCGTGTCAGGGAATGTCGGCCACTTCTCTTCAAAATCAAGCTTTAGCCGCGCCACTTCATTATGCACTCTCGTGAATTCAGCAGATCCTTCGAGCGCCTGTTTTGCTTGCCCGATATGTCCCTTGAGGATGTCAAATATCCGCGTCGCTCTGGAAAAACATGTCCGCATTTTGTCGCCGACCGCGTCAATGTCTTCAACGTGCCCTTCGAATAAATGATCCAGCAAAGAATTCGACGTGCGTTGGATGAGCAGGCCTAGCTCGATGCAATCGCTTATCAATTCCTCCAGATCCCGAACAAGCGACCTATTATTCTCGCCAATGTTCCAGTTGTCGAGAAGTTCTTCAACGTACCGCGATCGGCCCAGGCATTTGCGGATCAGAATACTCATGTCAACCTCTCGTTTCCACCACCAAGAGTGAAGCAGGTCAAGGCAATACAATATGTTACCTTTGACACGCAATTCTACCAAGCACTTGCAAGAACAGGCGTCTAGCCGTGCCCGTACAGCCCCGCCACGCTCGCCGCCTGTTCGCGCTGTTCCAGCCAGGTAGCTACTTCCTGGACCTCCTTCAAAAACTGCTCGATGGCACGCCGTTCCTGGCGCAGGCTTTCCGCCGTGTCCGTCGGAATCGGGCCATAGGCGCTTTCCAGATCTTCGCGCAGCCGCAATTCCAGTCGGCGGCGAAATTCACTGCGGATGGACGGCCAGCGCAGGGGCAGCAGCAAGCTGACCAGGATATGCAGGAAAATCAGCACGAGCAAAAGGATCGCGAACGGCAGCAGCAGGTCGGTGAGGTGGACTTGGTATCCCCTGCTGAAGGGATCGAAGAACTTCCACACGAGTAGCCCAATGGAGGCCAGGAAGACGAGCGGGGGAATCCAATCGGCCAGGATGACGAGGAGCGTCTGCAACCAGCGCCGGACGCCGCCGGGCTGCGTCCATTCGCGTTCCACCTGCTGCAGGACTTCTACCAGGGCCTGCGCGTAGCGTTGTTGCCAGTTGCTGCGCGCCATTGTTTCCGTCGGCTCGGCAAGGAGCTCCACGGGAAAACCCGCGCCGTCAGCCGCAACCAGCAGGCGGTTGGGCAAGGCGCGGCCGCGCGCGTCGAGATGGCGGTCCCCGGCCAGGCTGCTGCACGAGCGCGTGAAAGCCGCCACATCCCAGGCGGCGCGCGCCTCCGGTTCGGCGCCGAGACGGGGCATGAATGGGATGCGCTTACGCAGCGTGCTGCCCACGTACTTCACGCGCGTGAAGAGATGCAGATAGCCGGCCATCAGGCCGCGGAAGCGGCGATGGCCTTCCAGGGCGAAATGATGCTCGATATCACGCTGGTAGGGCTCCAGGGTGTTGAGCAAGATCGCGCCGCTCGCCGTGGCTTCCTCGGCGAGAATGCCCATCCAGACAGAGTGCGTCCTGGCTGCCGCCTCGCTCAGGTCGGGAGGGCAGATGGAGCCGAGCGCTTCTTGCAGATGGCGCAGGAGCTGGCTGACACCGCGCGCCTTGATCGCTTCAATCTCCAGGCGCGTGAGCCCCATCTCCAGCCAGCGCAGGAGATCCGCGAATTGCTCCCCCTCGGGCGGGGCTATCGCGGCGCCGTTATTCCTGTCGCGATCGACCCAGAGCTGCGCGCAGGTGCGGAAGAGCAGGGGATCCTGGAAGCCTTCGTCGTGAAGATCGTGCAACAGATCGTGGTCGGGACGCAGGACGCCGTCGCCCGACACGCAGCGATCCCACTTATTCAGCACAAAGGCAAACGCCCGGCGCTGACGATGCTGAAGGAATAGTTGCCAGCCGAGCTGGTCGTGATACTTTTCCTGGGAGCCGACATAGAGCACCACGTCGGCTACAGGGAGCAGTTGCAGCAATTTCTCGCGGTTGGCCAGGTCGTTGCTGTCCAGGTCGGGCGTATCGACGATGATCTTTTGCTCCAGACCGGGCCGGTCGTGTGCCACCAGCCGGCACTGACGCAGGGCAGGATCGAGGCGATCGGGATGGATGGATTCGTGATAGTACACAACCGGATCGCGTGTGGTGGGGCGAATGTACGAAGCCTGCGCAATGTCCCCGCCCGCCATGGCATTGAGCAGGGTCGATTTGCCTACGCCCGTGCCGCCCATGAGCATGATCACCAACAGGGGCCGATCTACATCGAGAGCGGCGGATTGGCGTTTCAGGTCCGTGGCCAGGCCTTCCAGGGCGGCGCGCTTCAAGGTCGATAGCGGATAGCGGCGCTTGCTGTCCAGCCAGGCGCGCAGATCCGTGTGCAGGCGGCCGAGCGCCGGCGCCAGGGTGCGCAGCAGCGGTTCAGCAGAAGTAACGGTCGCTTCGCTCATCGCATGTCCCTGTTTTGATGCCCTCACGACCGAGCCTTACGGACCAAAGAGAGCGCAAGTGCCCTCGGCTACTGACTACTGGCTACTGACTGAACTATGCAAAACCGCTTCTTCCTGCCTATTGCCGGCGCCTGCGGCTTCTGTCCTGGCTACCGCCGCTTCGAGCTGTCTTGCTGCCTGCGGGATGCGGCGCAGGGCCAGTTGCAGGCGCTCGAAGGTCGATCCCCCGGTCGCCGGCCAGCGCGCCAGCCATTCGGCGAGCGGGCCGGAAAGATATTGCGCGACGAGAAGCTGCTGGCGGCCGCGGATCTGCTCGCGCTGGCTGTCCACGTATTGCTTGCCGAGCAACTCGATAATCTGCTGCTTGAGGGAAGCCAGGAGCGGCACGAGGATGAAATCATGCAGGCCGATGTGGCCGATCGTGAGAGCACCGGCAATGGCGGCCACATCCAGAGCGAAGTTGCCGCTCCGCAGCGTGTTCAACGTGACCGGACTCTTCTCCAGCTCCTCATAGATGGCGCGGGCCGTGCGGTTGACCTCGTCGGCAAGGTTTCGTTGAAAGTCGCGATAGCGTTCCTGAAACTGGTCGCGGGCAAGCTGCGGCAGGCCGGTGGTGAAGCCCTTCTCCACGTGCTGCCAGAGCGGATGGAGCCGGCTGCGGCGGGCGGCTTCCTTACGCAGCAGGGCAAGCCAGCCGGTCCAGGCTTCGTCGAGCACCGTCCGCTCGGGCAGGCCGGGTGAATCCGGCCGGCTGAGCGCCTTGCCCAGCCAGCCGCGCAGGAGCCGGTAGGGCGTGCGCACCACCCAGAGCGTGCCGCTGACGAACTTGCCGACGCCCGGCAGCTCGAGCAGGTCCAGCAGCCGGACCAGCGCCTCATCGAAGCTGCGGAATTTCTCGCTGGTCAGGTACTCCCGGCGATAGCGCTCGTCGAACTCGCGCTGGCCGGCGAACACCAGGGTGCGCCAGTCCTCGAGGGCGGCGATATCCTGCCGTGCCGCGCCGAGGAGATTGGCCTGGTCGGCGACGAGATAGTGAGCCGCGCCGCGCACAACGCGTTGCCGGGCGGCGGCCGGCGGATTGCCGAGCACGGCAACCTGATTCAGGAGCGGAATGCGAAATCGTCCCGCCCGCTGCACCGGGTCGGCCAGCTCCTCGGGGGTTAGATGGGGAATGGTCAAGCAGGCGATCGCTTCCTGGGTAACGCGGCTGAGGACCTCGCGTTGGAAGTGCGCCGTCAGGCCGGCCGCATCGGCTTCCTTCATCTTCATTAGACAGACCACCACCGGCTTGTTGGTCTTCAGCAGCTGGTGCAAAAACTGCGTCGGCGCCTCGTCGTTATAGCGCTCGTCGGAGGCGACATAGACAATCACGTCCGCCAGCCCGGCAATTTCCAGCAGGCGCGGCACATAGCCCGTGGCGGCCCAGGTAGTCATGTCCGGGCAGTCCCAGACGACGAAGTCCCTGAGCAAGGCGGCGCTGGTGACGTCCTCCTCGACGCGGCGAATCTGGTAAACATCCTTGTCCAGGTTGGCCGGCTCGGGTTCAGCCAGGCGCTGCAACGGACCAAGAAAGCCGAAATGAGAAGGCCAGGCGAGCTGTCCATTCACGGGAACATAGGCCACCGGGTGGCGCGTGAAGCCGGCGAGCGGGTTGGCCTCGGCCGCGCCGGTGCCGGTCAGAAAATTGACGACCGTGCTTTTGCCCGCTCCCGCGCCGCCGACGACGGCGACATGAATGGGAGTGGCAGGCTGCCGATCGAGAAAAGGTCCAATGCAATTGCGCACCAGCGCCGCCGCCAGGCGCAACTGCCCCGCGCACGCCGCCTGTTCGGGCCGCTGCCGGCAATGGTCCTCCAGCCAGCCAAGGTCCTCGGCAAGCTGGCCAACGAGAGTGCGGTTTGCAGAAAGATCCATTACGCACGGATAATAGTTATAGAAGCCGCCTTCAAGGAAGAGCAATCGCCCGGATTCTGCACACCAACCCGAAGCGCCAGCGAGGACCTCGCGTGCGCTTCGGGCTGGTGTAGCACATGCTCCCAACACGTAGGTATTTCGCAAGCATCGGCCGGATATTGAATTCTAGCAAAAGCCGATCAAGGCCGATACGCTGCCGGCTATCGCAGAGCAGGCAGGCGATCGAGACGAAAGGCATCGAGTGGCACCGTCAGCGGCTGCCCGAGCAGCAATTCCTTCATGACCAAGGCGGTGCCGGGCGACAACTGGATGCCGGACCGGAAATGGCCCGCGGCAATGAAGAGATTATCAAACCCGGGCACCGCACCGAGGAACGGTAAGCCATCCGGGCTCCCCGGGCGCAGGCCGGCCCAGCAGCGCTCCACGGGTGTTTCCGCCAGCGCCGGGACCAGCTTGCATCCGAGGGCGAGCAAATCCGCGATCGCGCGCGCGGTCGTATCCTTGGCGAAACCGGCATCCTCTTCGGTGGAACCAATAAGAATCCGCCCGTCCGCCCGCGGCACGAGATAGCGCGAGCCCCAAAGCAGCACCCTTCGAAAGATGGCCGCGCCGGCATTCAAAAGGGCAATCTGTCCACGCACCGGCCGGATGCCGGCCTGCACGCCGGTTTGCTGCAGCAGCCGGTCCGTCCAGGCGCCGGCCGCCAGTAAATAACGGTCGGCGCTTAGCTGTCCTTGATCCGTGTTCGCCGCCTTCACGTGCTTGCCTTGAAGGTCAAGCGCATGGACTTGACAGCATCGCTGGAGTTGCACGCCATAGGATCGACAGGCGGCGAGCAGGGCCTTCAGGTGGCGCGGGTTGCGGACCTGGGCCATGTCGGGCAAGTGATAGGCGAAACCCAAGCCGGTCGCGAGCGCCGGCTCCAACCGGCGCAGGTCGGGCTCACTGAGCTTCTCGAAGGCAATGCCTTCGCTCCGCCACTCATTCGGGGCGGACTCATCGTGCCCGATCGCAAACTCCAGGCCGCCGCAGCGCAGATAACCGTTGTCCACACCCGTCCGTTCGCGCAATTCTGCTGACAGCGAGGGATAGAGGGCAACGCTATGCGCATGCAGCTTGCCGGCGGGCGTTCGGGCCTTCGCTGGGTTGCCGGGCGCCAAAATGCCGGCGCCGGCCCAGGAAGCCTCCTGGCCGAAATCCCCCTTGTCCACGACCTGGACGCGAACACCTTCCCGCGCCAGAGAGTAGGCGGTCGTCAAGCCGATGACACCGCCACCGAGGATCAAGACATCCGCGTGTTCAGCCATAAAGCTTTTATACACGAGAGGAAAGCGCCAGGCTGAGAGGTTCGGGGGTCGCAGAGCCCCCTAACGAATAGCGGGCTGTTTGCGTGTCTCGTAGAACGGAATTCATTCCGTTGGGGATGCAGTTCTATGACGGAATAAGTTCCGCTCTACGAAACTACTTGGCGCGAAAGCGAACCAGAATCATTAGGGCAGGCAATTCAAGACCCCCTACTCGCACTTCTTGCAGTTGCACTCCTATTGGCGTAATGGCACGGAAGAAAGAACCACCCACAAAGTGGCCCGCGCTAGGGATGTGCCGTCGGGTCTTCGATAACCATACCCTCTGCCAGCGCCGCACGGTTCAAGGCTTGATCACTGGAAACGAAAACGGGCGGTAGCAGCCCAGCGCGTTCGTACTCGGCGCGCAAACGGATTGCACCGCCCAACTGGAGCGCGTCGTAGGCGCGAATCGGGTGAGCGCCGACTAGCTTAACGGCTGAGTCCAGGATTACCGAGTCAACCGCCAACACTCGAAACGCCACAGCGTATTCGTGAAGAAACGCGGCTACGGCACGCTGAGTGTCGATAGCGGTGAGATGACCCATGCGATGACGCCGGTACAATCCTGCCGCCACCTCAACGCGCGTTACTGCTGTCAACCAACAGACGTTGCGCGACGTTGCCTCGGTGAGCGCGATGATCCAAGCCGATCCGGCCTCCGTCACGTAACGTTTGGCGATCGCACTACTGTCCAGAAAGAAGGTAGGCACTTACCGGCGCTCCGCGAGAATCGTCTCGGAAAGCCCTGGACCAGGCAACTCAAGCGGCCGAAAGTCCGCCGGCGCCGGGGGAGGCGTGAGTTTCTCAACCAATCCCTTAGCTTCCAGACCGCGAATCAACTCGGCTTCTTTGCGTTCGCTCTCGGTGAGAGACTGCGGTTTCTCCGTGGTGACCCACACCCGCTGTCCCTCGGACAATCCAAGCATGGGGCTGGCAGGTCGGAGAACGCCGTTTTCGTAAATGGCTTCAAAAGTTTTCGACATGGCTTCCTCCACGTAAAGCGGCCATCCCGTGGCGGCTCTGCAGTCAGCATATCGGCTCGCAAGCATCGAGCAAAGCGGATTATGTTTAAGAGGCTTGCTGTGGTTTGCGGATCCTGTGGCGAGCTAGTAGCCTTTCTGTTTATCTACCACGCACAGCAACGGCTCCCCAGCAACAAACCGCCGCAAGTTCTCGCGCATGAGCCGCCATTGCCGCGCTGTCGCGCCGGGGGATTGGCCCGCGACATGGGAGCTGAGGACGACGTTGGGCATTTTTCGCAGTGGGTGATCTTCGGCCAAAGCTTCCGGCTCGGTTACATCCAGGCCGGCGCCGGCGAGCTGTTTCTTTTCCAGTGCTTCCACGAGGGCCGGCGTCTGCACGATGCCGCCGTGGGCGACGTTGATGAGAAGGGCAGATTTCTTCATTTTTTGTAGTTGCGCTTCGCCTATCATGCCGCGCGTCTCGGCGGTGAGAGGGCAGGCCAGGACCAGCACATCCGCCCTGGGTAATAGCTCGGGCAGCGCATCGGGCCTGGCGAGGCTGAAAACGAAGGCCGGCCGCTCCATCTGCTTCGGATCGACGGCCAGCACGCGCATCCCGAAAGCCTTGGCGCGCCTGCCGATTTCCGTACCGATGCCGCCCAGGCCAACAAGCACCATGGTCTTGCCGTTTAGTTCCTGGAATCGTGCCGCGGTGCGCGTTTCGTCGGGGCGCGCGTCGCGCAGGCCGCGCGAGAGAGCCAGGAGCAGGGCGAAGGCCTGGTCAGCGACATTCGGCCCGTGCAGCCGTTCGCCGTTGGTCAGGACGATCTTGCTTTCCACCAATTCGGGGCAAAGCTCTTTATCGACGCCGGCGTGGCCGACGTGAATCCAGCGAAGGCTTTTGCCGGCCTTGACAAGGTCCGGCGTGCAAAAGCCGATCACGGCATCGGCGTCTTCCACAGCCTTGACGGCGTCTTCGGCGGTCCGGGCGGGAATGAATTCGATCTTCGGCGCGACGCGCTTGAGCTCGGCCAGGCGCGCGGGCATCAAATTCGGGACGACGATCCGCCTGGGCTCGGTCCAACCCGGCGTGCTCTTTGTCGGCGACGGCCCTTCGGTGACGCCGTAGGTTTCGGTCAGATCCCACGGCGCAATCCGGCCCGTCAGCTCCGCGTAGACATGCTGGACATTGGCGCCCGCAGGCGTAACGCCGGTCCACTCCTTGTACCAGGGCATGTCGAGACTTTGGATGATGTCTTCCGTAGTCTTGTTGTCCTGAATGCCCTTGCGGACTTGCTGGCGAAGCTCGACGAAGTAGCGTTTCTGTTTTTCCAGGAGGTCCTTGCCGGCAATCGGACCGTGGCCGGGCAGCACCGTGCGGACGTCCAGTTGCTGGGCACGTTCCATGACTCGAATCCACGAGGCAGAGTCCGAGTGGCCCATGAAGTTGTAGGCGCCGTTCACGCAGGCGTCGCCCGTGCACAGCAGTTGCTGCTTAGGCAGATAGGCAAAGGCATCGCCGGCGGTATGCGCGTGGCCGAGGAACAGGAATTCAATGCGCTGTTTGCCATCGTCGAGCACTAGCTTATCGTCAAACACCAGGCTGGGGACTTTCAGGGTACTCTCGGCGACATCCTTGCGGCCGGTCGGGGGCTTACCGGCGAGCTTGAATTCCTCCGGCCCGTTCAGGCGTAACAGCCGGGCGCAATTCGCCTGGGCGACAATGCTGGCGCCAGCCTCGCCGAAGACCGCGTTGCCGTAGGCGTGGTCCCCGTGATGGTGGGTGTCGAGTACATACCGGATCGGTTTATCGGTGGTCTTCTTGATGGCGTCAATGACGTCGTGCGCCTCCTTGGGAAAATTGGCGTCGATGACGACGACGTAGTCTTCAAACACCACCCAGATGTTGTTACTGCCGCCGAAAGGCACGTTGGAGCCTTCCGGGCCAATGGCGGAGTAGCGGAAGAAGACGCCCGGCGCGACTTCCTTGACATCGTTGAACTTCATCTTCGGCAAGTCATCCGCGGCCTGGGCAATGCCGCCGGTGAGGAGGAGAATCGCTACCAGTAACCACCTTTGTTTGCCGGCTCGCATGTTATCTCCCTGAATGCAGATAAGGCCCTGGGCAGATGCTTTGGTGACACTGTAAGCGGTGCAAGCGCCAAGAGCAAGAAGTCCCTTCGATGATTGGTTAAAATGAGTTTCCCAAGATACGAACCGCGAACCGGTCTCGAGGACCGGTTGTCTGTGCCGATTATGTCTCACAAGGAATTAATGGACGCCCATAGCCTGGAGCTGCTGGAGTTCAACAAGGTCCGTGACCTGCTGTCGGAGTACGCGGCGAGCTCGCTTGGCAAGGAGCTGACCCGGCAAGTCGAGCCCGGCACGGATGCGGAGAAAATCCGCGCCGAACTTGCTCTGGTGAGCGAGATGGCAGATGCCCTGGGCCAGGGGCAATCGCCGCCCTTCAGCGGGCTGCACGATGTGCGCTTGCTGGCGCGGCGTGCGGCGATCGGGGCCATGCTGACGGCCGAGCAGCTTCTCGAGGTTGCCGAGACGCTGGCTTGCACGGGCTACATGTACCGTTATCGCATGCGGTTGGATGAGCGCTATCAACGCCTGGCTACGCTCCTTGTTCCTATTGAGGATCTCGGCCTGGTCGCCAAGGGGATCACGGCATGCATTGACAGCCGCGGCCACGTGCTCGATCTGGCCAGCCGGGAGCTCGCGCAGATTCGTCAGCAACTCGCCGAGGTCGATGAGCGCGTGCAGAATCAGATCAAGCGCCTGCTCCGCGATCCGGAGCTGCGCAAGATCCTGCGCTATCCCAACGCCACGGACAGCGGCGACCATTACGTCCTGCCGGTGGCTGTCAACCATCGCCACAAGCTCCAGGGCATCGTCCATCGCACGAGCAGCACCGGCGAGACCGTCTTTATTGAGCCGGCCGGCGTGGCCAGCCTGAGCGCGGAACGGTCGATCGTCAAGGGCAATGAGGACCGCGAGATCCAGCGTATCTTGAGGCGGCTGAGTGGCGAAGTGGCACGGGTGGCCAGGCCGCTGGGTCACTCCATCGAGGTGATGGCGCAGCTCGATCTGATCACCGCCAAGGCACGCTTCAGCCGGGATTACCAGATGTTCGCCCCGGACATCAACAGCGAGGGCCGTCTCTGGCTTCGGCAGGCGCGTCATCCGCTGCTGGAATACCTGTTTCGCCGCCAGGCCGCGGGCCGGCACACGGAACCGGAGGCCGGGCTCTTTGGTCCCCAGGAAGTTCATGAGGTGGCGGCGGAGAGTCCCGCAGCGGCTACGCCGCGATCGGTCGTGCCGATCGATGTGCGCCTCGGCCACGCCTTCAATTTGCTCATTATCACCGGGCCGAACACCGGCGGCAAGACGGTCACGCTGAAGACCACGGGCCTGTTATGCCTCATGGCACAGTCCGGCATGCATATTCCCGCCAGCGAAGGCAGCGCGGTGCCGGTCTTTCATCAGATTCTTGCGGACATTGGCGACGAACAAAGCCTCGAACAGTCACTGAGCACTTTCAGTTCGCATATCTCGCGCATCGCGACCATCCTGGGGCTGGCGGACGAACGCAGCCTCGTCTTGCTTGATGAGCTGGGAGCCGGCACGGACCCAACCGAAGGGGCCGCGCTCGGGCGCGCGATCCTGGATGAGCTGGACCACAGCGGCTGCCGGGCCATGGTCACCACACATCTCGGCGATCTCAAGACCTATGCGTTCTCGAACCAACATGCCGAGAACGCGGCTGTCGAGTTTGATGTGGAAACGCTGCGGCCCACGTACCGCTTGCAGATCGGTCAATACGGTATGAGCAACGCCTTGAAGATTGCCCGCCGGCTGAAATTGCCGCGCGGCCTGGTCAAGCGGGCGCAGCGCTACCTGCGGCGCCGGCAGCGGCGCGCGCCGGAGATGGCCAGGCTGCAGCAGTTACGGGAACAGGCGGAGAAGGCGCGCACGGACGCGCTGCTCGCTCAGCACGAGGCCGACCGGCAGCGCGAGGAGCTGCGGCAAAAGACGCTTACCCTGGAGCGGGAGGCGGCGGAAGCAGAGGCTCTGCGCGAGGCGCGTTTGAAGTTGAAGACCAATGATCCCGTGCGCGTGGCACGCTTCGATCAACCGGGCAAGGTGGTGCGCGTGGATTACAAGCGGAACGTGGCTCTGGTCAGCGTCGGGCTGGGTCAGTGGGAAGTGCCGCTGGAAGAGATTTTTCCGCTAACTTCGTGATTTCAAATCTCGCAATTTCCTTGCGTTGCGCAGGCTGAGGACGAATGCCGCCAAAGCCAACAGGAAACCGGCGCCGATCAGGATATCCTTGATCGGCATATCCGGATCGTGTGCGCCGATGGCAATCGGCTCGGAGCGACGGGGCGTCCCATTAGATGCATCCGGCGTTCCGGTCGAGGCGCCAGAATTTGCGGCAGCTAGTTGGTCAGCAGTGATTGAAAGCTGCGCGCGATGGCCCCCGCCTGCCGCCACGCTCACCGTGAGAGTTTCCGGCGCGGTGAAAGGAAAGACATAGACGCCGTCGCTGTTGAGCTGGCCCGAAGAGATAAGTTGCTGGGCGCCATTGCGGATTTCTATTGTCGCCCCTTTGGCCGCCTCGCCGGTGGAAAACCAGGCCTCAATCTGAACCTGCTTGTTGGCTAGGAGAAAGGCCTGGACATTCAGCCGATGCGCCTGGGCCGTGCCCACGTCGAGGAGCGTGGCAAGGACGACGAAGAGCAGGGCAGGGGGGCTCAGGAAAGCACGTCGGCCGGACATTTTGCCTCCTCGGGGGGAGCCCAGCGAAGCATCTCCGGCTTCACGCGCGCCAGGAAACCAACCGTAAAACCCAGGATGATGCCTTCGACAACGGCCACCGGCAGATGCGCGACGAAGACAATCTGCGCAAGCGTCTGCCAGCTCTCCTGGCCGCCCCAGGCCAGCACCAGGCAATTGAGAAAAGTCGTGGCCAGGACGCTGACTTGCCCGATCAGCAAGCCAAGGGGAAACTCCGGCGCATGATCCAGGCGCCGCTCCAGCCACGCCGCCGCCAGCCCCAGCGCGAATACAACGGCCAGCATTAAGGGCAGCGCCTGCCAGATCTCTTGCGACCGCCAGCCGAACTGGGTTGGCTGCAGGAGCAGCAGCACGCCATAGAGGAGGCAAAACAGCCACAGGATCACGCTTATGGCGACCAATGCCGAGCGGCCCCAACCGTGCCGCACCCAGGAAATGCCCTGCAGCAGGCCGAACAGTTGCCATGCCAGCAAAGCCGGCAGGACCATGACACAACTATTGATGCCCAGCGTGGTGAAGCCGCCATGACTAAACAGAGCAGCCTGAAGAAACAAGCCGACGGGAATGGCCAGGGCCGCACGTCGGCCGAGGACCAGGCCAAGCAGGCCATTGAGCAAGAGATGCACACTGGACGGCGGCACGCGCACGTGAATCTGGCTGGCAATGAAGAATACGGCGGTCAAGACGGCAACCTGAGGGATTTCCTCGTCCTGAATGCGCCAGGAACCAAACACAGCGAGCACGGCGGCCAGGGCAAAGCCGCCGGTGAGCCAGGGCCAGGTCAGGATGCCGTCTGAAATGTGAACCGCCCACAGGGGCAAGAGGTATGTTGCCGGCATGGAAATCACCAGCTACCTGGTTCCAGTAGAAGGAATCTTTTCGTCCACAAAGACCCACAACGTCGTGCGCTGCCGTGTGGAGTATTCCTTGCCATTGCGTGCCATCTTGCCGCTCTCCCGCTGCGCGGTGATCCCCCACCAACCTGCCTCCGGCAAACTGCAGGTGAGCACGTTATTGCGGTCCGTCTTGACCGTTCGCGTAATCTGCTCGTCGGCAGGTAGAGCCTTGGGCGGGCTTTGGTTGTAGCGCTCCACCTCGACAATCAAGCCGCTGCCGTTCGCTTTCCCTGTCTCCAAGGCGGCCTGAAAGACCATGCCGGGTTGAAGTCCGTAGGGACGCGTCAGCGGCACGA